>JASEHU010000179.1 GCA_030018635.1 bacterium | reverse complement strand
TTAAGTAATTATGCTGCAATTATTTATACCTTATCCTCTTGTTGGAACATCCGTTTTAAGAAAGCAAATAAGTAAAACTTATTTTTTGTAATAGGAAGTTTATATAACGCTCCCGAAATCATGTAGTTCGAATAATCTTTGTCCAAAATTATGGCCTCACCAATATTTGAGTCCCTTGAAATTAAAAGGTCATCTTCTTTTAAATTATAGTTTTTAAATACTTGAGGGCGGATAGGAATTACTGTTTCAGTATCCCAAAAAGGCAAAAAATATTCTGATTGCAATGCCTTTGCTCTGATAAAACAATGGGTTGATTTTGAGATATAATTGATTGAGCCTACCTCCAATCCTCTATCTGAAAACCTTAAATTTCTATCTAATAAATCACGAACAAAGATGGTGTTTTTGTTTGGTATATCTAAAATTGTTAGCTGACATGGAGCTAAATTATACTTTAATCTTACAATGTCTCTAAAGGTAACTGTTGGCATAGTTTTATCTTTCCTTAATAAACAAATCTTGCAGTATTTTTTCTTGTCCTAAACACCATTCTTTAAAATCTTTGATTGTGCTTGTAAATTCTTCATCAAGCAAAGGATTACCTTCTTTGTCTTGCTCAATGTCAAAAGTTTTTTCATTGATTTTGTAAATTGGATTAAAATGTTTCACTCTTTTTGAAGTTCTTATTTCATAACCAACTTTTTTAATATCTCTTACAAAAATATCATAATTTGATTCTTGCAGTTTTTTAAGTTCGCTTTCTTTTGGTTTATACGCAACAATTAGTGTTGTATTTACACCAGCGTCAGCAAAAACATTTGCAGGCAAGTCAAAAAGGGCTACTATCCTCATCTTTTCCATAAACCAACTGCGAGTTTTTTCCCATCTATCAATTGAAGCTATTGAATTTGAAACAACTATCCCTATTCTTCCGTTATCTTTTAAAATTCGATAAGCGTTTTCCAGAAAAACAATACCAGGGTCAATCCAATTTCCGCTTCTGGCAATATTCCAAAGCTCATACATTTCAATAATTTCTTTATCTTTTTGGGTCTTTGGCTCAATTTTTCTTTGTTCTCCAAAAGGAGGATTGGTTAATACCACATCAAATTTTCTTAATTTTGTTTGATCTTTCCAATTGTCCCAATTTCCGTTTTTATGTAAATTTGGCTGTAGTTCAACAAGATTGTTTCTATCATCAAATTTCCAGATGATAGAACCTTTATCTGGTTTATATTTTAAAATAGCGTTGCCATCGCCATTCAAAAGCATATTTAATTGAGACAGCATTACCATTTGTTCGTCATTGTCCAGACCATAAATATTGTTGTCATCCAGTTTACTCTCTGAATTAACATAAGAAACAGAAAGGAAATCGGCAATACCGACAGTCGGATCAATTAGTATTTCAGAACTTCGAGGATTTACAATTTGCACCAAAAAATCAATAAGAGGTATAGGGGTAATAAATTGTCCTTTATCTGCTTTTGAAAATTCATTGGCAAATTTATAAAATACAATTTGATAAAGATCTGTTTTATGCGATCTTACGAAACTGTAATTTTGAAATTGCTCTGCAACTTCGCTGATAATTTGAATATGTGATTCTTTTTCCCAGATAATCGTTTCAGTATCTTGCCTTTTTAAAATGTACTGATATTGAATAGAGGCTTCATTGTAAAGTGTTCTCATCCTTTGAATAAATTCTTGAATGGTTTCGTCTGCAAGGGTTAAATAGTTTCTTTCGTTTTTTGTGATATAAAACAGTAAGTCAAGTTTTTCTTTTTCTGTTTCACTTTTATAAAAATCTAATATTGATTTAATTCTTGCGCTTCTTTTCTCGTCATATATTTTTAAAGCCAAAATTTGAATAAGAATTTCATAACCCCTTTGATTCTTCATTCCGACACTATCCATTACTTTTAGAATGCTTGAAACTCCGTTTGTTAATTGTTTGTTATAAACACCAGTAATAATATCCAAATCATCAATAGTTCTTTTTGACCTATCAATCGATATTCTTGTTATTTGTTTTTCTAATTGTTCAAAAGATGGTATTTTATAATAAGCATCCGTCAAGTGAAGCGATAAATCCTTTATTGTGCTTTTCTCTCCTTTGAGATTATAAGATTCATCAAGCCTTAAATAATTATTATTTTTCTTTTGAAAAAGATAGAGTCTTTCAGTATCATATAAAACTCCTAAACAAAAATCATTTTCAGATTCTTTTATTGCCGGCTTTAATTGCTGATTATAAATCGTTTCAATATCTTTTGAATCTTCTTTTTTAAATTCAATGACAGCAAGTAAATGTTTTCTGAGCCAATCTAAAGATTCTTGATCTTTGTTCTTGTGATATTTCTTATACCAATTAAACCAACTTGGATCGTTAAAAATTGCTCCGTCTAATTTTATTGGGGCAGAGTTTTTATTGCCTTTTGGGAAATATATCTCTGAACCGATATAATCCTTTTGGTATAATCCGGAATTTACTATAGAATAAAAAAATTGCCACTTATAATATTCCTCATTTGGCTCATTTTTTTTGTTTTTAATAGTGCATTTTTCGCCAATCTTTAAATTTACTGGAATAAAAGCAGTAAATTCTTTTTGAGAGATATGTTTACTATCAAATTCCGTTTTAACTTGAAGAAAATTTCTCATATTTTTTACTCCTTTCCTAACATATTATTCAAATACTTCAATGAGTTCAATTGAACTCATCTATAATATACCATATTATTAAAAAGATGTCAAGTATTTTTTTGCAATTTTTTTAAAATTCAGGCAAAATAATACTTATTTGTGTTCCGGGGAAGAAACTAAGTGGGGATTGTTGGGGTTTTGTGGTATCCCATCCAGGGACTATGCCTATCTTTGCGGTTCCTGAGCGAATCATAAACTTACCATTCCATTTCTGGACCAATTTCCTTACACTGGTTAATCCGTGTCCCCGACCTATGTCCTCGTATCTCGAGGCACTTTCAAACAATGCTAATTCGATAGATAAGGCATCAGACCATTTTTCACCATACAAATTACCATACCTCTGGCTAAGAGATTTCTTTATCCCTATCCCGGAGTCCATTACTGCAATCTTTACCACATTTTTGCCCAATTTCTTTCCATAGAAATACTTTTGAATGCCCACATAGCCTATATCCTGGCTATGTTCCGGGATATTCTGGCAAATCTCTGATAGGGCAACAATAAAGGAATCAATTGCCGCACTATCATAATGAAGATGGGTCCGAAGAATGACTTCGGCACCACACTTCACCCTATCCACTATCGAATGGATGTCATCTGCCTTTTCTATCTTTGTAATTTCAAGCAAGACATCCGAATGACTACTCCGCAAAAACCGGTTTTCTATCTGTATTATAAAAGTATCTATCTCAAAGGGAGGGCTTGCATTCTTAAAAAAATCCATTCGCTCAAGATATTTTAACACATCCACAGATTGAGGTAAAATAAGGGTTGGAGACCTCTCTGTTTTCCTTTGCAAGTACCAACCAAATTCCAGTAACCCAATCATTCCATAAGGGTCGATAAACTCAACTTTTTCTATATTGATGTTGACCGGACCCTTTATGTTATCCTGCGTAGAATTTAATTGAAGAAACAACTGTTCAAAGGTATTCTCGTCTAAGTATGTTGGTGAAATTAAGATACAGGACATTTTTCCACAACTCCTGGGTGCGTGTAATAAAAGTGGGTAACCTTTTTCATGTATAAGAAGGGGGATATGGAGATAGGGGGATAAATTCATTTTAAGAGGCTTGCCTCGTTATTGCAAATTTAGCATTTTAAATTTAAAATTTACAATTTGCAATGATAAATTTGCAATGAATAATCCCCCTTTTTATACTTTTTTAGATGCCTCACTATAATTAAGCTATAATAGGACACCACCAAAATTCTTGACTTTTATATGGTAGGCTGACCCCATTGCCATTAGTCAGTATATTTTATTTGGAAAGATGGAAATTCACCGGTGTAATCTTCGTAATGTACTTCTACATTTTTAACACTTGCGCCCGGTGGTCCTTTATGACACCAGGAGATAATTTTTTCCACCTGGGTTTGTTCTCCTTCAAACACCGCCTCTACTCTACCGTCACGAAGATTTCTCACCCATCCTTTAATTCCTAAATTTCTTGCTTCATCCTGACAGCAGGCTCTAAAGAAAACGCCTTGAACATAGCCAGAGATATACACATGGACACGGATATTCGTCACAGCTTTATTACTCCTTAATTTTAGAATTTCACGATTCTTTTATTCTTCTTAATATCTTTGATAGATATCAGGTATCAGATAGGAAGAAGAAAGGAGTTAGAGAAAAACTTCCCCTTCCTTTATCTAACTATTGACACCTCATACCTGAACACTAAAATTACACACCTGTAAAATATAATAAATCGGTACAGAAAATGATGTAATAGGTTAATACTACTTCAATCAAAATCATTTTTAGATATACTAACATAGATTATTTATCTTTGTCAACTAAAATTCACAAATGACAAACGATTTGAAAACACAATATAAAAATCTTACCCTAACTCAACTTCGCGAGAAAATGCCAATAAATCGTTGATTTTTTACTACCCTTAAAAAATAAATTCTTTCCTATCAACAAGTTATGAAAACAAGCTATTGAAAATTTGCCTTGTAGTCTTACAGAGGACTCAAAAAACACTTAACTTCCAAACAATTTTGATTTATGTTTATACGAAAGTTACCCACAAAAATAAAGTTGCAGAAGAAGGTCATTCTTTATGACTTGACGAATACCTTGCTGAAGGCATCAAGTTGGTATTAAAAGGAGCCAAAGGAGAAGAAGTCTGGGGCATATTGTTTGCGGACTAACATAAAGGGGGTTAGGGGGTTGTTTGTTATTGGCTAATAATTTCCACCAATAACTAACCCATTACATTCAGTTTCCAGTAGGGACAATCCAATTGCCCGTTCCCCTACCAATCACTGACCGATTATTTACTTAAGCGATTTTTGGTGGTGTCCTATTATAGCTTAATTATACTGAGGCATCTAAAAAAGTATAAAAAG
>JASEHU010000178.1 GCA_030018635.1 bacterium | reverse complement strand
AGGAAGAGCCTATAAAATGGCAGCTCGAATTACCCATAAATAAAATCCGCACCCTACGATAACTCCGATAACCGATAATTATTTTCAGGGCAAACGCATCTAAATTTAACACATGCCTGCTTACCACTAACACTGAATTAAGCATCTTCACTACCCTTTTTCTCCAAGAATTTTTGAACTCTAATAATACTTTTTGCCTTGCCGGTTGAGGTATCAATCTCAACAACTACACCACCGAGTTGTCCTACTCCTTTAGCTACATCGAATCTTAATGGTATTTGTGTCAGGAATCTTTTTAAGATTATTTCTGTCTTTACTCCAATTACAGAATCCCGGGGACCCGTCATACCCATATCGCTAATATAGGCGGTTCCTTGAGGCAAAATCCTTTCATCTGCGGTTTGAACATGGGTATGGGTGCCAATGACCGCACTTACCTGGCCATCTAAATACCAACCCATAGCTACCTTTTCCGATGTTGTCTCAGCATGCATATCGATAACGATATTTAAGGTTTTTTCCCTTATCTTGATAATTTCAGGCAGGACTGTCCGGAAGGGGCAATCTAATTCATCTACAAAAACCCTACCGGCTAAATTTATTACGGCTAAAAGGTTATCCTGGACATTATAAATATTATATCCCCTTCCCGGAACACCAGGGGGATAATTAAGAGGTCTTAAAATATGTTCATTTTCTATTATTTGAAATACCTCTTTTTTATTCCAGATATGATTTCCACTGGTGATAACATCTACGCCGCCATTAAAGATTTCATCAGCGGTCTTTTGGGTTAATCCAAATCCACCGGCCGCATTTTCACCGTTGGCGATACAAAAATCGATTTTGTAATCTTGTTTAATCTGAGGTATTAGTTCTCTAATTACCTGTCGTCCTTTTTTGCCAACAATATCACCTACTAATAGAATTTTCAAGATATATCGTTCCTTTGTCAGCGTTCAGGGGTCAGGTATCAGGTGTCAGGGGTCAGGTTTTAAGAAGGTTGAACCCTCTTAAAAACTGACCTCTGACACCTGATACCTGACCCCTGACTACTTACCTCTATTTCGCATACACTATCTCGCGAGTTTCTCTAATCATTGTTACCCGAATTTGTCCTGGATATTCTAATTCATCTTCAATCTTTTTAGCGATTTCTCTTCCTAATGCAGCCAATTCTGCCTCGTCAACCTCATTAGATGAAGCTATAACCCGTATTTCTCTACCTGCTTGAATAGCATAACATTTTTCTACCCCACGAAAAGAGGAGGCGATTGCCTCTAATTTTTCTAATCGGCGGATATAATTTTCTAAACTTTCCTTTCTGACACCGGGTCTTGCGGCAGATACCGCATCTGAGGCTTGAATTAAAATTGCCTCTACTGTTTTAGGTTCTATCTCGCCATGATGAGCGGCAATAGCATGGATTACATCCGCTGATTCACCATACTTACGGGCTAAATCCGCTCCGATAGATGCATGTGGACCTTCTACCGTTGAATCAACCGATTTCCCCAAATCATGAAGTAATCCTGCTCGTTTCACTAATTTTACATCTACATTCAATTCTCCTGCCATGACCCCGGCTATTTGAGCTACCTCTATGCTGTGATGAAGAACATTTTGCCCATAACTTGTTCTGAATTTTAATTTCCCTAAGAGATAGATCAATTCACTGTTAATCCCATGAACACCTAAGTCAAAAGTAGATTTTTCACCTTCTTCCTTGATTGATTGTTCTACCTCAGTTTGGACCTTATTAATCACCTCTTCAATTCTGGCAGGATGAATTCTACCGTCTGTAATCAATCGCTGTAATGATAATTTGGCCACCTCTCTTTTTACAGGATCAAATCCAGACAGGATAACCGCCTCCGGCGTATCATCAATAATTAAATCCACCCCGGTTAAATTTTCTATAGTTCTTATATTTCGTCCTTCACGACCAATTATTCTTCCTTTCATTTCATCACTTGGCAAAGAAACAACCGAAACAGTAGTTTCTGCTACCTGATCGGCAGAACATCTTTGAATAGCATTGCAAATTATCCATTTAGCTTTTTTTTCAGCGACATCTTTTGCCTCATCTTCTATCGTTTTTATCATTTTATTCGCTTCATGTCTAATCTCGCTCTCAATGCTTTGCATCAGTAATTTCTTGGCTTCTTCACGAGATAAATTTGATAGACTCTCTAATTGCTTGATTTGGTCTAACTTTAACCTGGTTACTTCCTTTTTTTCATTTGCAATCGTATCCTGAAATAATTGTATCTCTCTTTCCTTTTTCTCTAATTTATTTACTTTTTGGTCTAAATTCTCTTCTTTCTGCCTAAGTTTTGCCTCTAATCTTTCAATCTCAAGTCTTCTGTTTCGAGATTCCCGTTCAAATTCAGTCTTTTCTTTATACACCTCATCTTTTGCCTCAAGAATAGCCTCTTTCTTTGCTTTTTGAGCCTCTTCTTTTGCCTCATCTATGATTTTTTTACTTAACTCTTCAGCAGAACCTGTTTTAATCTTCTCGAAATGTCTTCGGCCATAATATCCAAGGATACCACACAAAATAGCCGAAATGAGTACAGGCAGTATAATATTGCCTTGCTCCATTGTTTTTACACCCCCTCTGACATAAATATTTTGTAATGTTTTAGCCATCTGAAGTAGAATTCTGGTAATCGGTTATCAGTTATCAGGTTATCGGTCAAGAGAAAGCATCAATGTATTACCGATGACCGATGACTGATTACCTTACACTTCGTTTGGGTAAATAGTTACAATTTTTTAAATGAGTGGTGTGTCAATTGAAGTGTTTAACCCCCAAGAAACTCTAAAGGTGGGAAACCTGGTTGGTAAATATTTTTTATATTTTTCCCCGGTAAGGGTTTAATTATATACATTTTTATCTCCTGACACTTAATCGAACACTACCCAAATTTTTTAAATTCTACCATTTAATTATAGAATATTTTTTTAAAATTGTCAAGCACCTTTTTCCCATTGAAAAATTTTTATTGACTTAATGACTTTATTTTATTAAAATAGATCATGAAATGGATGAATACGAAGGATATCGGACAAAAAAAGATAGCCTCATACAAGCTCTGACTTTTTCTTCTTTAATCTTACTTTTTTTGACCGGAGGTATATTGCTCAATATTGATTTAAAGAGAATCTACCTGCTTAAATTAAAGTTGGTTACTGTGGTTGAGTCTGCGGCAAATGTTGGTGCCTTTTATCTCTTAGATGGAAACCCAAAGGTGAGGTTGATGGTAAATAGGTTTGTTGAAAAAAGCGGGTTGATGGTGGACAATATTTTAATTAAAACGGATGCGGAAGCCAAAACTTATTCGGGAAGGAAGTTAGACCAAAAAGAGAATTTGGTTATAGCCGTATTGTTAAATAAAAAAATAAATCTTGTCGCCGGCAGGATATTAGGTTTTAATCACCAGCGGATACACACCTTTGCCGTAGCATATCATCCACCCTTACAATGGTATGTATTAGCGGATAAGGAGTACGGTCCAATAACTTTGGAAGAACTTAAAAATTGGTGTGAACAAGGAAGGGTTTTGCCGGATACATTAGTTAAAAAGGGTAACGGGGAATATAGGTGCGCCAAGAATTTCGAAGAACTATAGAAATAAGGAACTGTTAATAAATAAGTGTTACAACTTGCTTCAGTATATCTGAATGGAGATATGAAAACTATAGAAAATAAGGGGATAAATTCATTTCAAATTGCAAATTTAGCATTTTAAATTTAAAATTTACAATTTGCAATGATAAATTTGCAATGAATAATTCCTCGTTTGGACACTTTACCCACAAATTGGACACGCACCCGTTACAGTTATTTTTTAACAGTTCCTAATCGTTCAGTTTTCAGCCATCAGCGGTCAGATGGAGAATGAAATAAAAGCCGATGGCTGATAGCTGAACGCTTACCTGAGAGGAGTAGTTATGCGTAATAGAATTTTAATTATAATAGGTATCATAATTTGTCTGTTTATGTTAGGATTAGTTAGTGATGTCATCAGGGTACACTCCGCAAAAATTATGTCTGAGCGATGTTTGGAGGATATAATTAAAAAAGGGGCTGTTTTAATTGATACACCGCTGGCGGCTAAGGAAAAAATAATACAGGTTTCAAAAACCTATGGTTTGCCTATAGAAAATGACGAGGTAACTATCAGTCAATCTTCAGAGAGGCTTGCCTTGTTTAAAATTATTGTTACTACCTCAATATCCCTCAGGGCTTATTTTGCTTGGCTTGTAGGTAAAAAGACACTTACTTTATATCTTCAAAAACAGGCGGATATCGAACGAAGAATACAACCTATTACTGAATTAGAAACGGTTTCTTTAGGGATTCTCCGCCCCAAAGGAATAAATTTTGGTTTTTTGTATAAACTTACACTTGAGCCAGAGACAAATTTATTAGAGGAAAAATTAGTAGGTTTAGATTTTGAGGGAAGTAGCACTTCTGTCAGAAGGGCTTCAAAAACTATTAAGACAGGGAATATCCTCAAATTGCGTTCATTAGAAGAAAATGAATTAGACGGGTTGAGAACATCATTTATAAGTGCTTGTAAGAAAAGTTGCAATCTGAATAATTTTCATCCACGATGTCCTAAATTACTAAAAATAGCCGTGATAGAACCTTTTGAGCCAATTCCTTCGATGGTCAAGGTAGTAGGGTTTGCCTGCTTTTTCATAGAAGATGTCACGGTGTGTCAAGATACAAAGTGTCCTGATACCATAATGGGTTATTTTGTAGAACATTACCAACCCGGTATCTCTGAAATGAATGAGGGTATTGATTTTGGCTTACGGACAAGAAGCAAAATAAAGGTAAGAATTCGGGAATAGGCAATAGAAATAATAAGGAATCTTACCCTTTGAACCTTGCGATAACTAAGGCATTACGATTAGATGTAACTGCTCAGTGAACGGTGGAAAAATAAGTGGAGACTGGTAAAGAAAATAATAAATCTCTACCTAATCTCTATCTAATCTCTATCTAATCTCCACCTAATTTCTCTGATAACTAGTGGTTCATAACATTTGATATTGTGGGTGCTCCAGTAGTCAGAATTCAGG
>JASEHU010000177.1 GCA_030018635.1 bacterium | reverse complement strand
GAGCAACTCCAATGGTAGATAATAGTTAGTCTTGTTTATTTATTGCGGAAGCTCAATCAGTGGTATCCGTGTACATATATAAATTATACCACATTTTTTGATATTTATCAAGTTCAATTTTTTCCATTTTCCCTTCTTTCCCCTTTTTCCTTATTTACACCTTTCTTCTTAATTCACAATTCAAGATACGACCCCTTGTCCGACCCCTAATCTCTCCAATTCTCCCTATTTTCCACTTCTCATTGCGGACACATTTTCATAATTAGAATTGCTGTCTTACCCCAATATTTATTTTCAAATTATCTGCCTTACCAAAAAAAACCCTTGACATTTTAACCGCTTATATGATATTATGTAATTAAGCAATGACTCTTTGAGGAAAGAGTGGGTAAATAACCCACTCTTTTGTTAATGATACTAAAAAATGATTTTGGATTTTCGATTTTCGATTGAGGATTAAGGATTAAGAATAAATATAAGATTCCTCAATCCAAAATCGAAAATCCAAAATTTCATAAGGATTTTAGGCAATGAGTAAGACAATCGAGCAAATCGAAGAACTGATTCTTCCCATATTAGACTCGTTAAATATAGAATTGGTCTTGATAGATTATTTCACGACTAAGGGTAATGGGAGGTTAAGGATACTTATTGATAAAGAAGGAGGAATAACCTTAGATGATTGCGTTATGGTTAGTAAGATGCTCAGTCGGGCATTAGACCATACCTCGATTATCTCGGAGAGGTATCATTTAGAGGTTTCCTCGCCAGGACTTGACCGACCTTTAGTCAAGGAAAAAGACTTTATTCGCTTTAAGGGCAAACAATGTAAGATAACTACTTCTGTCCTGCATCAGGAAAGAAGGAATTTTAAAGGGGAATTAGTGGGCTTTGAGAATGACGAGGTTATTGTTTCCATGGACAATAATATTTTTAAGATACCCTATTCGAAAATTGTAAAGGCAAATTTGGTTGGATTTTAGATTTTGGATTAAAGAAATCGAAAATCCAAAATCCAAAATCGAAAATTCAAAATTAAGGAGGAATTTCAAGTGAAGGCTGAATTACAAGAGGCATTAGCCCAAATAGAAAAAGATAAAGGAATTAAGAAAGAGGTATTAATCCAGGCGACAAAGGATGCCTTAACCTCTGCTTACAAGAAAAGTTTTGGCTCGACTCATAATATAGAGGTTGAATTCGATAATAAAAAGGGGTTTTACCTGGTATTTAATAAGGATGTAGTGGAAACGGTTAAAAATTCTCATACCCAGATTTCTTTATCAGATGCAAAAGCGATAGATTCAAAGGTTGAAATTGGTGATAAAGTTAAAATAGAGTCCTTTCTTGAGGATTTTGGAAGGATAGCGGCTCAAACCGCCAAGCAGGTAATTACCCAGAGAATTCGAGAGGCAGAAAAAAATCTTATTTATGAAGAATTCAAAGAAAGAACAGGAGAGGTAATTACCGGTATAATTCAACGCACCGGGAAAAATCAGAATGTATTGATTCAATTAGGTAAAACAGAGGCTGTCTTACCGCTTAAAGAACAAATATTCAACGAAAAATATAAGGTAGGTGACCGCATAAAATGTTATATCTTGAATGCCGTCATTGGTAATAGAGGTCCCGAAATTATTCTCTCCCGAACATATCCGGAGTTAGTTAAGAGGTTGTTTGAAATGGAGGTCCCGGAGATATATGAAAATATTGTCAGTATAAAGTCGGTCTCACGGGTTCCAGGACATCGGGCAAAGATTGCCGTAGCCTCTGTTGACCCGAATGTAGATGCCGTAGGGGCATGTGTCGGTATGAAGGGAATGAGGGTTCAGGCAGTAATTAAAGAGTTGAACGGCGAAAAGATAGATGTTGTTGGATATTCTGAAGACCCGGCAGTATTTATTGAAAATTCTCTTTCTCCATCTAAGGTTGATGAGGTTATTGTCGATAAGGAAACAAAAACCTCATTAGTCATTGTTCCTGATGACCAACTCTCTTTGGCTATTGGTAAAGAAGGACAAAATGTTCGATTAGCGGCTAAATTAACCGGGTGGAGAATCGATATTAAAAGCAAGTCCCAGGTAGCTAAAGAAAAAGAGGCAGAATTACTCAAAAAAGCAGAAGAAGAATTGGATAGAAAGAAAGAAGAAGGAACGGGTGATATTAAAGAGTTGGCAGGGGTTGGCCCTAAATTGGAATCGAAATTGAAGGATGCAGGGTTTAAAACAATAGAGGATATTGCTAAAGCCACCATCGAGGAATTAACAGCCATTCCTTTACTTGGTAAGGTTAAAGCCGAAAAACTGTTGAAAGAGGCTAAGAACCTATAGGACATATAGGACATATAAGACCTATAAGCTCTATTAAAGACAAAGGTGAATAAAGATGCGTGTTCATGAAATTGCCAAAAAATTAAATATGGATAACAAGGTGTTGGTTTCTGAATTGAAAGAAATGGGGATGGTCATCAAGAGTGCCTTAAGTTCTTTAGATGAAGAAACAAGCCAGCAGGTAATTAATCTTTTTACTGCCGGGAAAACCGCTCGAGGTGTTACCTCTCAACCTGTTACTCCTAAAAAGAAAAAGATTTCACTTGCCTTTTCTTCAAGGGTAAGTGATTTAGCTAAGATAATAGGTATAAAACCTGCCGAATTAATCAAAACACTATTTTCTCATGCAATATCGGCTACTATTAATCAGCAAATAACAGAAGAGATGATAAAACACATCAGTTCGATTTATCATTTGGATATTGAAATTTCGATTCCAGAGAAAGAAAAAGAGGAAATAGAAGAGGAGGCATCTTTTCTACAGTCAAGGGCGCCGGTGGTAACTATTATGGGACATGTTGACCATGGTAAGACCAAACTTTTAGATACTATCCGTCAAGCCAATGTAATCGATACCGAAGCCGGTGGAATTACCCAGCATATCGGTGCCTACAAAGTAAAGCTAAAAGAAGGGGAGGTAGTTTTTTTAGATACCCCGGGGCATGAAGCGTTTAGTGCTATGCGGGCAAGGGGTGCTCATGTGACGGATATAGTTGTTTTAGTTGTTGCCGCAGATGATGGTATTATGCCTCAAACTGTTGAGGCAATAGACCATGCCAGAGCCGCCAATGTCCCTATAGTTGTAGCCATTAATAAGGTTGATTTACCTGGGGTTAACAAAGAAAAGGTTTATAAGCAACTGGCGGATAATAACCTTCTGGCTGAATCGTGGGGTGGCAAAACCATCTGTTGTGAGGTCTCGGCTAAACAAAAAATAGGTATTGACCATCTCCTGGAAATGTTACTCTTAGAGGCAGAAATGTTAGAATTAACGGCTAATCCAAACAAAAAGGCACAAGGCACGATTATCGAATCCAGGCTTGATAAGGGTAAAGGCCCTGTGGCAACTGTTTTGGTTCAGAAAGGAACATTACATAAAGGTGATGCCTTTGTTGACGGTACCTCTTATGGACGAGTAAGGGCAATGTTTAACGATAGAAATGAGAGAATCAATTCTGCCGGTCCTTCTACGCCGGTTGAGGTAGTTGGATTTTCTAAGATATCTCTGGCAGGAGATTTATTTAAGGTAGTTGAGGATACCAAAAAGGCAAAACAAATATGTCTGGAATTACAAGAAAATGAAAAGGTGTCTATGGAAAAACTCCCCACTCGAATCACCTTGAATGACCTTTATTTACAAATCAAAGAAGGCAAGGTCAAGGAATTGGATGTTATCATTAAGGCAGATGTAGGCGGCTCTGTCGAGGTATTGAAACATTCCTTTGAAAAAATCGGCAATAAAGAGGTAAAAATCAAGGTTATACATAGCGGCATAGGTGAAGTAAATGAATCGGATATAATCTTAGCCTCAGCTTCCAATGCCGTTATTATCAGTTTTCATTTACCTTTAAAAGGTGATATTAAAACCCTGGGACAAACCTATGGGGTGGATATACGCTCTTATAATATTATTTATGATGTGACCAATGAGGTTAAAAAGGCATTAGAAGGACTTTTAGAGCCTAAATATAAGGAGATATCGTTAGGTATAGCCGAGGTCCGAGAAATTTTTAAGGCATCCAAAATTGGGATAGCTTGTGGCTGTTATATAAAAGAAGGAAAGGTACCAAAAGGTAATAATGCCCGGGTAATTAGAAATGATAAACTTATCGTTGAAACTCGCATGATTTCCCTGCGAAGATTTAAAGAAGATGTCAATGAAGTAATGGCAGGACTTGAGTGTGGTATTGGATTAGAAAAAATTACGGATGTCCAGGTAGGAGATATTATTGAAATCTATACCCAGGAAAAAATTATCCAAAAATTGTAAATTTACAATTTACAATTTACAATTTATTATGATTATAGGTAGTGCTACGGTTACAATTCATATCCCGGATAGTAATTCTCTAAAACATAAACGGTATGTTCTGAAAAGTATTATAGACCGGGTAAAAAATAGGTTTAATGTCTCGATTGCAGAAATAGATTCAAAAGACTTATGGCAAAAGGCTACCATGGGTATTGTCTGTGTAAATAGCGATTCCCAGCATGCCAATGAGACATTATCTAAGGTGGTTAATTTGATTGAAAGCGGTCTGACTGAGGGATATATTATTGATTATGGGATTGAGATAGTCTGATGGTGTCCGACAAGTCTGATCTGTCAGACCGCTCTGACAAAGAGAGGTAATCTATGGACAGTGTTAGAATTGCCAGGGTTGATTCCTTACTCCAATCAGAAATCAGTGATATTATCAGGAGGGAAATAAAGGACCCACGCATTGGATTTGTCTCCATCACTAAGGTAGAAGTTTCAAAAGACTTACATGTAGCCAGGGTATTTATTAGTCTGTATGGAGATGAGGAATCTAAACAGAAGACATTAGATGGCTTGATAAGTGCCGCAGGTTTTATTCATAATGAATTGAGAAAACGTCTGCGAATTAAATTTATTCCAGAGATTGTCTTTAAAATTGACACCTCGATTGAATATGGAGTGCATATCTCCAAAGTAATAGAGGAGTTGAAAGAGAAAGAATGTGTGAGTCAAAGACCAAAGACCAAAGACCAAAGACCAAAGACCAAAGACCAAAGACCAAAGACCAAAGA
>JASEHU010000176.1 GCA_030018635.1 bacterium | reverse complement strand
AAAAAGAAGACAATAAATTCTTAATCTTATAATTCATAATTCATAATTTATAATTCATAATTTATAATTATACGAAAGGTTATCTTATGAATATAATTCAGGAAACAGTAACCATTGAGAACAAATTGGGATTACATGCGCGAGCGGCGGCTGTCTTTGTTCAATTAGCCCATAAATTCCAATCGAATATTCAACTAAAAAAAATTAATAATTCTGCCGAGCAAAATATGGTCGAGCAAGATACCGATTGTTCTCTAAATTCAAACTGGGTAAATGGCAAAAGCATTTTGAATGTGATGACATTAGATGCAGGTATAGGCAGTCAAATAGTAATTAAGGCAAAAGGACCTGATGCCCAGCAGGCTTTGCATAGATTAGTAAAATTAATTAACGATAAATTTGGAGAAAAGGAATAACTTCTATGATAAAACTTAACGGGGTAGCGGCTTCACCGGGAATTGTTATTGGTAAGGCTTATTTATTAGATATAACCAAGCTGAAAATCACTAAAGAAAAGATTCCCGCTGAAGCGATAGACAGACAAATCAATAGTTTTAGAGAGGCAGTCTCACGCACCGAAAAAGAGATTATGAAGGTTAAAGAGAAGGTTCATACGGAGATGGGTGAGGAGTATGCTAATATCTTTGAGGCACATCTCTTAGTTTTAAAAGACCCATTACTTATCTTTGAGGTTTCTGAGCGGATAAAAAAAGAGCAGATAAATGTAGAATATGCCCTCTGGGAAGTCCTGGAGATGATTACTGAAAATATCGCCGACTTAGATAATGAATATATGCGGGAGCGGGTAGTTGATATCTATGACATCGGCCGAAGGATATTAGAGAATTTATTGGGTGGCACCGGTGTTAATTTCCAGGAGTTAGAAGAAGATGTTATTGTTATCGCCCATAATCTTACCCCATCTGATACCGCCCATATGTATAAGGGTAAGATAATTGGTTTTGCCACAGATATAGGCGGGCAGACTTCTCATACGGCTATTATGGCTCGGGCTTTAGAAATTCCAGCAGTAGTAGGTTTGAGAGATATTACCTTTCGGGTTAAAGCCGATGATACCTTGATTATTGATGGTGGACATGGGATTGTTATTATTGAGCCGGATGAACAAACGATTCAAGAATATGAACAAAAGAGAAAATTATTTGATGAATTTAAGGTAGGATTAACCTGGTTAAGAGACTTACCGGGACAGACAAATGATGGCTATAGAATCGAGATTGCCGCCAATATCGAACTGCCACAGGAAGTGGATGTAGTTAAACAGGAGAAGGCAGAAGGAATTGGACTCTACCGCACTGAATTTTTGTATTTGGGGAGAACCGAACTACCCGATGAAGATGAACAATTAGAGGCATACCGCCAGGTAGTCTCTCAAATGAATCCCTGCCCTGTAACTATAAGGACTCTGGATGTAGGTGGAGATAAATTTTTGTCTTATCTGGGGGTTCCAATCGAGGTGAATCCATCCTTAGGATTGCGAGCCATACGATTATGTTTAAAACACCAAGAGATGTTTAAAACTCAACTCAAGGCATTATTTCGGGCAAGCACCTTTGGTAAGTTAAGAATAATGTTTCCTATGATTTCAGAATTAGATGAAATCATCCAGGTAAAGAAAATCATTGAAGAGGTAAAACAGGAATTAAAGATAGAAAAGGTATGTTTTGACCCAAATATAGAAATTGGAGTAATGATTGAGACCCCATCAGCCGCTCTGACTGCTGATGTTTTGTCCGGTTGTGTTGACTTCTTTAGTATCGGCACAAATGACTTGATTCAATATACCATTGCTATAGATAGGGTTAATGAACAATTGACCCATCTATATAATCCATTACACCCGGCCATATTACGATTGATTAACTGGACAATAGAATCTGCCCATAGACAAGGAATATGGGTAGGAATGTGTGGTGAAATGGCCGGCGACCCGTTATTTACGATGCTCTTAGTGGGTATGGGGATAGATGAATTAAGTATGTCTTGTGTCGCTATCCCTAAGGTAAAAGAGGTAATTCGGTCAATTGGTCTATTAGAGGCAAAGGAATTGGCCCAGAAAATCCTAAAATTACAAAGTGCGGCTGAAATCGAAACAACGCTCAACGAGGTAATGTATAATCGCTTTGCTCAGATATTAAATAGGAAGTAAGCCGTCAGAGGACAGAAGACAGAAGTCAGGGGACAGAAGTCAGAAAATCTGTCTTCTGTCCTCTGTATTAATCTGAGGTGTCGAAACAATGAAACAAATTTTAACCGCAGTCATTCACAAAGAAGAAAATTTATATGTAGCAGAATGCCCTACTGTTGGAACAGTTAGTCAGGGCTATACGGTCGAGGAAGCCATGGCTAATCTCAAAGAGGCAACGGAACTCTATCTTGAAGAATTTCCTCTACCTGAGGTTACGCGACCTTTGCTGACAACCTTTGAGGTATCCGCCTATGCCTAAATTGCACCGAGTGTCGGGACAAAAAGCCATTCGTGCATTGGAGCAACTCGGCTTTGTACAAGTTAGGCAAAAAGGTAGTCATGTTGTACTGAAAAAGCAGACACTCAAATGTGAAATTGGTTGCGTTGTGCCTTTGCATCATGAATTGGCCATCGGCACATTACATGGTATTCTGAAGCAGGCTTGTGTTCCGCTTGAGGAGTTTATGAGAAATCTATAACGATTGAACACTGAACGCTGATGGCTGAACGCTTGCTATTAATTGATAATTCTATTCGGAGGTGTTTTATGATTGATAAAGGTATGGATAAGTCCAATATGTATCAGGCATTGAGGAATTTCCCGGAGCAATTGACAAAAGCAGTAGAATTTGCTAATGATATAAAAATTGCGGGACCAATTAATAAAATAGTCATTAGCGGTATGGGCGGAAGTGCCTTACCAGGGGATATACTCAAAACCTATCTAAGTGATACTAATCTTACGGTTGAGATTTCAAGGGAATATTTCCTGACCACCCCGGTTGACCAAAATACATTGGTTTTCGTTTCTTCCTTTTCCGGTAATACAGAGGAAACGCTTGCCTCTTTGGATGAAGCCCTAAAGAAAAAAGCCAAAATTGTGATAATCACCGCAGGCGGCAAATTAGAGGAATTAAGCCGGAAATATAATATTCCTATGGTTAAAATAATTAAAGAATCCCCCTCATTTCAACCAAGAGCCGCCAGCGGTTATTTTTTTGGTATATTTGTTACTATCCTGGCTAACTCAGGGATTATTAAAGACAGAGGTAATGAATTGGTTGAATTAAAAAATTTTTTAGCCGGAGTTGATTTTGAAAATAATGCCGTCGAACTTGCTCAAAAATTGGTGAACCATGTCCCTATCATTTATACCACTACTAAATACGAGTCTTGCGTAGCCAGGATAATCAAGATAAAGTTTAATGAGAATTCAAAGATGCAGGCGTTTTTTAATGTCTTTCCGGAATTGAATCACAATGAAATGGTTGGTTGGACAAATATTAAAAATATTAAAGGTAAATATCACTTCCTGATTATAGAGGATGTAGAAGACGATGAGAGAAATAAAAAAAGGATGCAGGTTTTTAAAAATATCCTGAAAGAGAAAAACTTAGATTGGACATCTATTCCTATGCAGGGGGACACCCTTTTAACCAAAATATTCAGCACCCTTTATCTCTTTGACTTTGTCTCATATTATTTAGCCCTGGCCTATGGGGTTGACCCAACTCCGGTAGATATGGTGGAGGAATTTAAAAAGGCATTAGAAATTTGAGGGCGGATATTTCAATTAGGATGAACAGATGAGTATCTCAACAAAATATTGGTTTCTGGCTTTAATTTATATGGGACTGCTTTTTATCGCTTCTTCAATTCCAGGTGATACATTACCTGAGACAGGGATTTTTTGGGGGGATAAATTTATACACGCGGTGGAATATGGCCTATTGAGTTGGATTTTTGGAAAGGCGTTGAGAACATCAGGAAATAAAGTTTTTATTAATCAGGCGGCTGTTTTCTCGGTTATGCTGACGATACTTTATGGGATAAGTGATGAAATACACCAAATTTTTGTTCCTTTGCGTTTTCCTGATGTTTATGATGTGGTAGCTGATGGAATAGGCGGTATTTTGGCTCAGGGAATATTTTTAATGAAGCAAAAGGACAAAGAGGACATATAAGACTTATATGTCCTATAAAAGGAAAAGAGGATGTAAAAATGGAGAAGGACGAAATTAAGATTTTGATTAAAGAACTTGAGTCTGATAGAGTGGAACGAAAAGAATCACTCTCTGATAAGGACAGAATTTGCCAGGCGATTTGTGCCTTTGCCAACGATCTTCCGGGGCATCAAAAACCAGGCTACATTCTTATTGGGGTAAAGGATGATGGTGTTATCAGTAATCTTGCAGTTACTGATGAAATGCTGAGGGAGATTGCAGATATTAGATCTGATGGCAATATCCTTCCATTCCCGGTAATGAATGTTCAGAGGCATACCTTTGAAGAAAAGGATGTTGCCGTAGTGGAGGTGTTTCCCTCACAAGCTCCACCTGTCCAGTATAAGGGCTGTGTCTGGATTCGTGTAGGTCCCAGTCGTCGCATTGCGAGACCTGAAGAAGAAAGACGGCTTTATGAAAAACATATATCCGGCATTCTTCCGTTTGATACACGACCTATTACAATAGCTACTGTAGATGAAATTTCAACTGATTTGTTCAAGGATGAATATCTTCCGTATGCTATTGCTCCTGAAGTTATTAAGGATAATCAGAGGACTGTTTTTGAACAAATGGCAGGGGTTCGATTTCTGATAAAGCCTGATGGGCCACCTACTTTCGGAGGTATTCTTATAGCTGGAAAGGATCCCAGGTATTGGATTCCTGGGGCTTATGTGCAATTTTTGCGGATCGAAGGAGAAGAGCTAACAGACCCTATTAAGGACCAGAAGGAAATTACTGGCGTTTTATCTCAACAATTGCGAACCTTAAATGAATTAATTCGGCTGAATATTTCTATAGCATTAGAAATTCCGGATACAAGTACGGATATTAAGATTCCGTAACACTTTAGCCACCTGAAGCAAAGATTAACCACAGGCACAGAAGATCATTG
>JASEHU010000175.1 GCA_030018635.1 bacterium | reverse complement strand
CCCAAAAGGGAGGTGGAGGCCTATTTTGGCCGTCGTCCAAAAGTAGCCACACCCAAATCAATAAGATCTGCGTCATTTTCAAATTCTACAAGCACATCAACATCACTTCCGCTATGTTCTTCTCCTCTTACGAAAGAGCCAAAAATTCCCTTTAAGTAGATTTTATACCTTTCTTTAGTTTCTTCAGTTACCCCCTTAAGAATTGTTAAAATTTCCTCCACCTTCATATTTTCATCCCTTTATTCCTAACATTCTTCTATAGGACTATATTTCTTTCTTTCAATTCTGCCACTAATTCCTTGACTATATTTTTAACCTCTCCCTCGAGTATTTTTCTATCCTTTCGGGGAGGAGGTGTAAATGTGCGAACAACCTGTGTTGCTGAGCCGACTAATCCTACCCTGTCTGGTAAAGCTTCTATGTCCAACACTCCCCATTTACCAATTTCCTTTTTTTTCGCCGCAAGTTTACCTCGTAATGAAGGAAGCCTCGGTTCATTGATTTCCTTGACCACCGTGATTAAAGCAGGGAGATTGACCTCAACTACCTCATATCCATCCTCTAATGCCCGTTGAACAGTCATCAGAGCGTCCTTTATTTCTTCTATCTTTCTGACAAAGCATACCTGTGGAAGATTAAGCATCTCCGCTAATTCAGGCCCTACCTGGGCGGTATCACCATCGATTGCCTGCTTACCGCAAATTATCAAGTCAAAAGGACTAAGTTTTTTGATGGCCATAGACAAGGTGTAGGCGGTGGCTAATGTATCCCCACCAGCAAATGCCCTGTCCGTTAACAGGATAGCCTCATCTACACCAAGTGATATTGCCTCACGAAGTGCTTCTTCTGCCTGCGGAGGCCCCATCGAAATAGCAATAATCTCGCCGTCTCCACAACTCTCCTTTAGTTGCAGAGCCGCCTCAATCGCATTCATATCAAAGGGGTTGATGATAGATTGCACCCCTTCACGAATCAATGTATTGGTTTTTGGGTCTATCCTGACGGATGTAGTTTCCGGTACCTGTTTTATACAAACTATTATTTTCATAACAATACCTAAGTAAGCGTTCAGGTATCAGGTATCAGCAGTCAGGTAAAGAGACAAAGTTAAGATAAGGAAAGTTTTTCTCTGATGTATCTCTCTTTACCTGATACCTGACACCTGAACGCTTACAATATCTATTATAAAGTATATCGGCAAATTTGTCAAGAAAAACAAATTTTCTTCAGCAATTCTCATTTTATCCGCAGATTTCACAGATTACACAGATTTTTATTTGTTAATCTGTGTAATTTGTGAAATCTGCGGATAAAATTTTCTTACTCCCCAATAATCTTTACTAAAACCCGTTTTTTCCTCTGCCCATCGAATTCTCCGTAGAATATCTGTTCCCATGTGCCAAAATCGAGATGGCCATTGGT
Organism: bacterium; assembly: GCA_030018635.1. GTDB lineage: Bacteria > UBA9089 > CG2-30-40-21 > CG2-30-40-21 > SBAY01 > SBAY01. The sequence continues at coordinate 3,685 of JASEHU010000175.1, read as the reverse complement.
TATGGCGACCACTACCTCTCGACCCATTATCTGCCGTTTCAAATGGGCATCGGCATTATCTTCGCCTGTGCGGTTATGGCGATAGCGGGATGTGGGTTGATGGGGTGCAAGCGTCTCTAACCAGTCATCGTAATCCTGGATAAGTCCGCCTTCATTATCGTTTATATAGACGCTTGAGGTGATGTGCATAGTATTTACCAGGCACAATCCCTCTTTTATGCCACTTTTCCTGACCAATTCCTCTACCTGCGGGGTAATATTAAGGTATGCCCGTTTGGTTTTGGTATTAATCGATAGGTATTCTGTAAGTGCTTTCATTTTTTCTCTGCCTCCTTTTGATTGTAAGCGTTCAGGTATCAGGTGTCAGGTATCAGGTAAAGAGAGAGACATCAAAGAAAAACTTCCCTTATCTTAAACTTTGTCTCTTTACCTGACTGCTGATACCTGACACCTGAACGCTTACGATATAAGGAGATATAAATGAATGAATTGACACATTTTGATGAGCAAGGGCGACCTAAAATGGTAGATGTCCGTCAAAAGGAGATTACCTCTCGTCTGGCTAAGGCACAAGCAACGGTTTTGATGAAAAAAGAAACTATTGAATTAATCAGAGATAAGAAGATACAAAAAGGGGATGTGTTAAGTGTAGCTACTACCGCCGGTATATTAGCGGCTAAAAGGACATCCGAGTTAATCCCTATGTGCCATTCTTTGATGATTGAATCCTGCAAGATTGATTGGACGCTGAATGAGGATAAGATAGTGGTAGAGTCAGAGGTTAGCCTTTGCGCAAAAACAGGTGTAGAGATGGAGGCGTTAATGGCTGTATCCGTAGCCGCTTTGACCGTTTATGATATGTGTAAATCAGTTGACCGGGGAATAATTATCTCGGATATATGCCTGATTAAAAAAGCAGGTGGTAAAAGTGGCGCTTGGGAAAAATTTTAAGTGGTAAGGGGAAAGAATGTGGATAGTGACTTTTCTTCTCACTTGCCATTATTCACTTACCACTTCCCCTGAGTTAAAACCGCCTTTGTAGCGAAACATAGTGTGAATTACCTAATTCACCATACGGTTGATAAGCATACTCAAAGGTTAATTGGGAAACATTCTCTATAAGAAGACCAAAGCCGGCACTTAATCCTGACCCTTCGTCCTGCGGACCTGATTTATACCCTGCCCGTAAAGCAAGTACCTCTTTAACAACATACTCACCACCACATCCAAAGTAAGTATCATTATCATTGGGTAAGGTAACATCACAAACTAAGGTAAGGGGTATATCGGCAAGATGATAAGATAAACCTCCTTTTAAGGCAAGCGGTAATTTGTCGCCTTCTTTCATATACTTTATCTTAAGACCAAAATTACGAATAACTGCACCGAGGTTAAGTCCCGGTTTAGTGGTATGGTAGAGGACTCCAACATCAACAGCTACTGTATTAGCCTTTTTATCGGCTATTTTGGTTGTGATTGCTTTGAATGTTCCACCTATGGCTAAATCGTCCCGTATCTTTTTCCCCCGGGAATAAGCCACAGATATATCAGAGGCACCCCACCTGCCATCCGGTATCCCATCTGCATCGATATGCTCATCCATATTGCCGTAATCAAGGTAATAAACACTTATCCCCACTACATCCGTTTCTTCATTTGGGATAACCAGGCTGAGGTAGTTATAAGCCAGGTTGTCCACCTTACTCAATGGTGTCAGATACATAAAGCAGGCTTGTTTTTCCTCAAGTTGAGCCAGTCCGGCAGGATTCCAGTAAGCGGCAGTAACATCATCGGCTAAGCCGACATACGCCTCACCTAAGGCACTTGCCCTTGCCCCAGCACCTAATTTTAGAAAAGCCGCTCCACTATCTCCTTTGTCTTTAGCAAAAACCACCGTGCTAATCAGCACTACCCCCGCAACTAAAATAATACTTCCTTTTTGTCGAACAGACATCTTTTCAACCTCCTTTATTAATGAAATAGCCACCTTTTTTCTTCTTTTAACTTAATGCCTCTCTGAAAAACCGATGAATGTCTCAAGTTGTTGAGGAAAAATGCCCCGAACAAATTTGAGCTTCCAATTTTTCGGATAGGCTTTTAATAAAGTATAATTTAAAAATATCAATTTGTCAATAAAAATTTTTTGACTGTTGTAACTGCTCAGTGAACGGTGGGGTAGAGATTGGTAGAGATGGGTGGAGATTAGGTGGAGATTTATTGTTTTCTTTACCAATCTCCACCTAATCTCCACTTAATCTCCACCCATCTCCACTTATTTTCCCACCGTTCACTGAGCGGTTACTGACTGTTCCATCTGGTTCATTATCATAGAAATTCCCTAATGACCGACCTATTACGCTATAATCCTCATTGCCAGTTCTTTCCCTAACTTGATAGCAGTTTCTTTTTCCCTTTGAGATAATATCCTTTTGATTTGTGCCCGGCTAACTTTGGGATAACATCCCTTGGACCCATTTAATTCTGCAACCACCCCTTCAAGTTTCAAAATATCACCTTCTAACCAGCCAAATACCCCTACCGGTACCTGGCAACCACCACCTAACTCTTCAAGAAATGCCCGTTCAGCAGTTATAGCTAAACAAGACTTATCGTCATCGAGGCCGACCACTATCTTTTTTATTTCTTCATCATCCTTTCGTATTTCTATACCTAAAGCACCCTGTCCAGCGGCCGGCAAGATAATATCTTTAGATAAAAATTGGGTTATCTTTTTTTCGAGGTGCAAACGCATAAGTCCGGCCGCGGCAACTACGATTGCTTGAAATTCATCCTGACCGGCTAACTTCTTAAGCCGTGTCCCGAGATTACCCCTTAGGTCAATAACCTTTAAATCAGACCGATAATGAGTAAGTTGTAATGCTCTTCTAAGACTGCTTGTGCCAATTACCGCATCCCTTGGAATTTCATCCAATCCTCGACCATCTTTAGAAATCAATACATCCCTCGGGTCAAGCCTCCTGGTTACGGCCCCAATCATTAATCCTAAAGGTATTTCGGTGGGAACATCCTTCATCGAATGGACGGCTAAATGGATTTCTCTGTCTAGTAAAGCCTCCTCTAATTCCTTGATAAATAACCCTTTTCCACCAATTTTAGATAGAGGCACATTAGTTATCTTATCTCCTTTTGTCTTAATAATTTTAATCCTTATGCTGGTATTTGGGCATAATTTTTTAAGTTGGCAGGCAACTTCATCACTCTGAGCCAATGCCAATTTGCTACCCCTTGTTCCAATGATTATCTCTTTCATTTGAAAATCCTATCTTTTTTCGTAGTCTTGACCTCTTAGGGAATATTTGAACATCACTTACATTTTCTTCTTTCCTTTTGCCATAGTTTTTCTTTCTTTCATTCGTTTGTCGTGGAATCGGATTAGTTTTATACTAATTTGATGTCCTCTAATTCCTGGTTGCTCAGTTGTATCTCATGGGCAATAGGATTGAAGTCTTTCATAAATCTATTATGAAGGGTGTAAAAATCATCTATGCTTAAATTCTCATATTCACCAGGATCTTGGTTTTTTAAGATTTCAAGGATCTTATAAACAACATTTTCAGAGATAATCTCAGCCAATAGCACCTTAAAATGTGGACTATTTTGCCCTTCAAAATGGGTGTGGCTATTCTTAAACGACGGAAGAACGATAAAAAAATCCTGTAATTAC
>JASEHU010000174.1 GCA_030018635.1 bacterium | reverse complement strand
AGAAAATAACTTGGAGTTGAAGTTGGCAGTTTGATTTTTTTGATTGCACAGGTCGTACTTTTTTAGATGCCTCACTATAATTAAGCTATAATAGGACACCACCAATAATTCATGGAGGTAAGGAAAAATGAATAAAAAGATTATTAAGTGGTATGTTTTGGGATTAATCATCATCTTGTTTTCTGGGAGTACAGAGGTGCTGGCAAAACAGAAGACACAAAAAGGGACTTTAACCACTACGACTTATTTCGGCCCTAAAAAGCGAGTAGCGGTGCTTGATTTTGAGGTAAAGGCACCAGGGGCAGAGGGAAAAATTGGTAGTGGTATGGCCGAGATGCTTACTACCGCACTCCATGATACCGGTAAATATATCGTTTTAGAACGGAAATCTTTAGCAGATATGTTAAAGGAACAGGATTTAGGAAAAGAAGGCCGGATTAAAGCAGAAACCAAGACGTTGATTGGTGAGATACTGGGTGCACAGGTTTTAATTAAAGGGGTAGTCACAGAATTTTGCCAGTATGAATCAATTAAAGGGATTGGTGTCTTTGTCAAAGGGGTGACACTTGGAGGAGGCGGAATAATGACCGGACAGGTAGCGGTTGACATCCGAATGTTTGATGCCTCGACAGGTGAAATTATCGAGTCACATCGAACCGAACAAAAAGCCAATACGGTGATAGTTGCCGGTGGGGTAAAGATTGGGGAGGTAACGATTGGTGGACTTGATTTTCATAAGACACCACTTGGCAAGGCAACCCGGCTGGCAATCGAAGATATGGTGGATTTTATCGTCGGAGAATTAAAGGTTAAACCATGGGAAGGAAGGATTGTGACGGTAAAAGAAGAGGGAGTAATTATAAATGGTGGCACAGATGTAGGGATTAAACCTGGAGATAAAATGGAGGTCTGGACCACAGGCGAAGAATTAACCGACCCGGCAACCGGTTTATCTCTTGGTGTAGAAGAAGGGCAAAAAATAGGTGCAATTGAGGTAACTGATGTCAAAGAGAAATATTCAGTAACCCTCATTACTACAGGCTCTGGATTTAAGAGAAATGATATAGTGAGGATGACAGAAGTATCTATTTCAAATCTTAAATGATAAGCAGTCAATCGTTGGCAAAGACCATAAAATTAAGGTAATCTCTCAGTTATCAGTTGAAAAAGGTTCAAGGTTAAGGAGTAAAATCCCTTGTTTCTTGCTCCTTATTCCTTGAACCCTGACCCTGTTTCTTAAACCTTAAACCTTGAACCTTGAACCTACTGATAACTAACCTATTACCAACTCATAACTGAAGGATTACAATTTCAGAAGAAAAATGTTGACATTTAATTAAAAATAGTTTATAATGTCTTTAAAATTAGAGATGCTGGCGTAGCTCAATGGCAGAGCAGCTGATTTGTAATCAGCAGGTTGCGGGTTCAAGTCCCATCGCCAGCTCCAATTTAGGTTATAGGACTTATATGACCTATATGTCCTATAAGTCCTATAACCTAAAATGTGGAGGGGTACCCGAGTGGACAAAGGGGGCAGACTGTAAATCTGTTGTCGCAAGGCTACGGAGGTTCGAATCCTCCCCTCTCCACCAAAAAGTCAAACCAGTCAGACAGGTCAGACAAAGAGAGAAAGAATGAAAGAAATCTACGAAGCTCGGCTATCAATTGCTTCTCATCAAATAAAAGGTGCGCTAACCGCGGTGAAAGGCTCGATAGACCTTTTATTGCTGGATGATTCATTCCCAACAGATGATAGAAGACAAATATTGACCATTGCCAAAAATAATACCAATAAAATTATTGAGTTGGTTAATGAATTGGTCGCTGAATGCAGGAAAGAATAGAAAGAATAGAAAAGAATAGGTCCTATAAGTCTTATAGGACCTATTCTTTCCCCTATTTTTCTAAAAGGAGGAAGGAAAATCATGAAAAGAAGAATTAAATCAAAACCAATTGAGCCCCAAAAAATCGTTAAATTAGCCGATGTAGTTATGGTGCTTTTACTACTTATTATTTTACTTATCAGTTATTTAGCCTATCGGGAAGGTGTAGGGTATATGTTTATTATCTGGGCACCATTATCCGCTTATATTGCTGTTTTTTATCTATATTTAGTTAATCTTCTGAAACAGCAAAACCAGGAACTAACGGAGCAAAACAAGAAATTAATTTTAGCCAATCAGAGGAAATCCGAATTTGTCTATAATTGCACCCATCAACTACGAACCCCATTAACGACGATAAAAGGTGCTATTGACCTTATGCTGGATAAGGCTTTTGGCGAAACAAATCCCCAACAGGAAAGATTCTTATTTAACATCGATAAATCATTGGAGCAACTTAATGGCTTAGTTTGCAATCTCTTAGACCACTCTATGATGACCTCCGGAAGGCAGGAATTAGAGATAAGATTGACTAATATCCCAATTTTAATAGAGGATGTCCTTACATTTTTAAAGCCTGCGGCAATACAAAAAAATATTACATTAGAAAGTAATATCCCGAAGGATATTTCAGACATACCTGCTGATGCAGATAGAATCAGGCAGGTTTTAACAGATCTAATAGATAATGCGATTAAATTTACCCCGGATGAAGGAAAGATAACTATTCAGGTGAAGGAATGGGGTGATTGTCTTCAGGTTGGTGTGATGAATACAGGGAAGGGATTACCCAAAGATGATTATGATCGTATATTCGATGAATTCTTTAAGACCGCACCTCTTTATGAAGGTCAGGGATTAGGATTAGCCTTAGCTAAAGGAATAGTCGAGGCACATGGTGGTGAAATTTGGGCAGAAGGCGAGCCTGATAAGGGTAGTACATTTTATTTTACCCTGCCAAAGGAAACAAAGGCCTTAGATTTACTTCAAGAGCGAAGAGAGATAAGTAAGTTTTTAACCCCGACTTTAACCCTCCTCGATTATATTGACCAGAATATCCTGCAAAGGATTCAGGATAATTTCACCGAGGCTATCGGTATGTCGGTCTCCATCTTAGACCTCAATGGCAACCCGGTAACTAAATCCGTTGAATTGAATAAATTTTGCAGTTTGATTCACGGCTGTCCTGAAGGTAAAAACAGATGCAGACGATTTAGTATCCGCATTGAAAATGATAGTTTGCGGGATAACAGACCAAAGGCATACTATTGTTTTGCAGGATTAGCCCATTTTGTGGCACCAATCATCGTGGAAAATACACCCATGGGTTCTATAGAGATAGTCGGGGCACAGATATTCAGCCCGATTGACCATAAGAGGATTAAAATCATCTCCGACTCACTTGGCATTGACCCAGATGAATTAATGGAAGCCGCCTCGGATATCAAAAGGTTTCCGGAAAATAGGATTTATGCTGCCGGTGAGCTACTCCATTCGATTGCCAAAACTATTTCTTCATTATGCACCCAGGAACATGAACTGACACACAAGGTAGCTGAATTGTCTACTATCGCCCATATCGGTAAGGCGATTACTTCTACCCTGGATTTAGATAAATTATTAGATTTAATCCTTTATACGACGATTACGGTTTTAGAAGGAGATTCAGGCTCGATTATGTTCATAGATAAAGAAAGGGATGAATTATATGTTAAAGCCGGTTATGGGATGACCAAAGAGGCGATCAAAGGTAAAAAAATCAAAATAGGTAAAGAGATTGCCGGCTATGTGGCTAAGGAAAATAAACCACTGATGCTAACCCATAATATCGATGACCCTCACTTTGTCAATCTGTTGCATAAAGAAGGGTTGAAATCCGCTATGTCTATACCCTTAGTGCTTAAAAATGAAGTGGTGGGTGTGTTTAATGTTCACCGCAGTAAAGGACGGGACTTTACAGAGGATGATTTGAATATGTTCTCTACCTTAGCCCTTCAATCCACGATTGTCATAGAAGAGGCTCAATTGTATCAGGCACTGGAACACAAGGCATCTGAGTTAACCACCTTTTCTAAAATAGGTAAAATCATCCTTTCTACCCTGGGCATCGAACGGGTTTTAAATTTGGTTGTCGAGGCAGTATCTGAGGTGATGAATACAAAACTATGTGTCCTTAGACTGGTGGATAAAAAAGAGAATAAACTTCTTCCACATGCTTCCATAGGCTTGAATACAAAGGAATTGCAGCTCGAAGAGAAATTTGCTATTTCCTCAGCTCAAGAAAGGAAACCTATTGTCTGTGCTGATGTGAAAAAAGAACAACCCCAACCTGGTGGTTTTAAACCACTTGCCCAAGAAAACATCACCTCATTATTGACCGTGCCTTTAACCATCCGAGAAAGGGTGATTGGAACAATTTCTGTTTTATCCGTTAAACCATACCAATACTCATCAGAAGATATCGAACTGCTTTCTACCTTTGCCGACCAATCCTCGATTGCTATTGAAAATGCGGGGTTATTTGAAGCGGTAAGAAAGGGGTTATTGTCGGCAACCCAGGATTTGAGTCAAGCCATAGACCTGAAAGATGCCTATATCGGAGGTCATTCTGAGGAAAAGGCACGATATGCCTATGAAATTGCTAATGAATTAGGTCTGTCGGAGGTATCCGCAGAGAATATAAAATTAGCTACCTTGCTTCATGATGTGGGTAAAATCGGTATCCCGGAAGAAATTTTACTTAAACCGGGTGGCTTAACCGACGAAGAGTTTGAGGTGGTTAAAAAACATCCGCTTATCTCAACTGAAATTCTAAAATCAATCTCATTTCCCAAAGAGATAATCTATGCTATTCGCCATCACCATGAAAGATTGGATAGTCGTGGCTATCCTGATGGTTTGAGCAAGGATGAAATACCCAGAGAGGCACTCATTATCGAGGCCGTAGATGCCTATGGTGCTATGACCAAAGATAGACCATATCGAAAGGCATTAACTAAAGAAGAAGCCGCCAAAGAATTAAAAAATGGTGCAGGAACTCAGTTTGACCCGGAGGTCGTCTCTGCCTTCTTAAAGGTATTAAAGAAGGAAAAGGTGTAAGCCGGATTGTAAGCGTAGATCTTTCAGCCGTCAGATGAAAAGGTTGGTACGGTAACAACCGTAACATTTTAACCTGTGCAATCGACATTTATTGACAATTTGTAAGAATTCAGGTAAAATGTAGAA
>JASEHU010000173.1 GCA_030018635.1 bacterium | reverse complement strand
CCACTTAATCTCCACCAATCTCCACTTATTTTTCCACCGTTCACTGAGCGGTTACCTCTACCCCATTAAGTATCTCCTTTACTTAAGCTTTAACAGTGGTAAATATGGTGATTCAGGTCTTGGAGAGAGGGTCTTTTCATTACAGTCAACGATTAGATCCAATTCTTCCAGGACAATCTGTCCCACTAAAGGTTCACTGCCTGGCGGGCCAACAATACAATCCGTATCCATACTCCTTTTCCCTATCTTTAGAGTCAATCCCCCTGCCACATCCCTTTCTTCCTTTTGTTCATTGGCATAGGTAACGATTACCTTTCTTGTTATTTCCAGCCCAAGTTCTTCTACCAGGTCTTGAGGCAACATAACCATTACTGCCCCGGTATCGACCAAAGCCTGTCTCCTCAGAGACCGAATCTCTTCTGCTTTGATAAAACCCCTCTTAAAAGCGTATCTATCTCCCAAATTTTCTAATTCAACATCGATTATTACTTCACCCATAAAATTCACTCCTTTTCATGACACTTCAGGCATCGTTTTGCCTCATCCACAGCCATCTCACGGGTAAAACCTAACTCTACCTCTTCAAATCCTTTCAGTCGCTTTTCCTTTTCTAAGGTAGGCATCGTCTGTCTTTTTCTAGCCATAGCCTCATCATCAACCAGAGAAGATCTTCTTGCCCCAACCACTACCTCCTCACTTACCTGGCCGTTATTCAGATACTTATCAATGGCTATGGCGGCTTTATTGCCGGCGGCAATTGCCCCAATCACGGTATCGGGACCGCTAACCGCATCACCACCGGCAAACACCCCGCTTAAATTGGTAGCACAGGTCTCCTTGTCCACCATTATCGTTCCCCATTTAGTAAGATCCACTTTATCTTTCAAGAAATCAACCTTAACCTCCTGTCCTATGGCTGGAATAATCATATCCACATCTAAAACGAATCTTGAGTCTGGAATTGGTTCCGGTATCCTTCGACCGCTTTTATCAAAGAACTCGCTTAATCTCGTCCGGCTGCATTCAATCCCAACTACCTTACCGTTTGAAGTCAAAATCTCCTTTGGGGTGACCAATACATCTATTTTTATCCCCTCATGTTCTGCCTCCTCAATCTCCTCCTGACTGGCCGGCATCTCATCCCTTGAGCGGCGGTAAATGATAGACACCTGTTCTGCCCCAAGCCTGACCGCAACCCTGGCGGCATCAATAGCCGCATTGCCACCACCAATGACAGCAATCTTCCCACCCAATTCCACTGGATTACCGAGATTAACATTACGCAGGAATTCGAGGGCAGGTATTACTCCGACTGCCTCCTCTCCGGCAATCCCCATTTTTTTGCTGATACTTGCCCCGACACCAATAAAGGTGGCGTTATAATTTTTAATGAGGTCGTTAAACTCAACATCCTGACCGACCTCTGTTTTTCGCTTTATTTCTACACCCAGGGCGGCAATATCATCTATTTCCAATTTCAATATCTTCTTGGGCAGGCGGTAGTTGGGAATACCAACAGCCAACATCCCACCCGCTGTTTCCAATGCCTCAAATATGGTTACCCGATAGCCTCTTCTGGCAAGATAATAGGCACAGGACAACCCGGCTGGCCCTGCTCCAATAATTGCCACCTTCTCCGGCCGATGAAATTCTATTCTTGGTTTAGGTTTGCCGCGTTCTAATTCTGCCTCATGGTCAGCCACAAATCGCTTTAATGCCCGTAAAGCCATTGGTTCATCAATCTCTAATCGTCGGCATTTAGTTTCGCAGGGATGATGGCAAACTCGACCACAAATCGAAGGGAATGGATTGCGTTCCTTGATTAAAGCCAATGCCTCTTCGAATCTCTCCTGGGCAATCAAGGCAACATAACCGTGAACCTCGATATTCACCGGACAGGTATCACTGCACGGTGCGGTATAAAGTTCATCACAAACATGGGCCCGACATTTTTTCTCCTTGATATGTTCCTCATATTCATCACGGAAATTTTCAAGGGTAGAAAGCACCGGATTAGGAGCGGTTTGTCCTAATCCACAAAGGGAAGAGTCTTTTATAATCTTGCTCATTTTAATCAGGGTATCTATATCTTCCTCTTTACCTTCTCCCCTGGTAATTCGGGTTAATATTTCCAACATTCTTTTAGTGCCAATACGGCAGGGTGTGCATTTCCCACATGATTCACTTTGAACGAATTCAAGGAAAAACCGGGCGATTTCCACCATACAATTAGTCTCATCCATAACAATCATACCACCGGAACCCATCATAGCACCGGCAGCAATTAATGTATCATAATCTATTTTCAAGTCAAGATGTTGATTTGTCAGGCAACCGCCGGAAGGTCCACCCAGTTGAACCGCCTTAAACTTCCTGCCTTTGGGGATACCCCCGCCAATTCCAAAAATTACCTCTCGCAAGGTAGTCCCCATAGGCACCTCGACCAGCCCTGTATTATTTATCTTACCGGCTAAGGCAAAGATTTTTGTTCCCTTAGATTTCTCAGTACCAATTTTGGCATACTCTTCACCGCCATCTAAAATAATACTACGAATATTGGCAAAGGTTTCTACATTATTGATATTGCTTGGTTTTCCCCAGAGTCCGGATTGGGCAGGGAAGGGAGGTCTTGGTTTTGGCATGCCCCGTTTGCCTTCAATAGAGGCAATTAAAGCCGTCTCCTCACCACAAACAAAAGCCCCTGCACCCTCTTTAATCTTCAGGTGAAAGCTAAAATCTGTTCCAAGGATATTATCTCCTAATAAACCAAGCCCTTCTGCTTTCCGGATGGCTATTCTAATATGCTTAACTGCTAAAGGATATTCTGCTCGAACATAGACATATCCTTCTGTTGACCCAATGGCGTAAGCAGCTATGAGCATACCTTCCATGACAAGATGAGGATTACCTTCAAGAAGACTGCGGTCCATAAAGGCACCCGGGTCACCTTCATCGGCATTACAAATGAGATACTTTGGTTCACCCTTTGCCGCTCTACAGAACTCCCATTTTAAACCTGTTGGAAAACCACCGCCACCCCTACCACGCAAACCGGATTTTTTAACATCCGCTATCACCTCATCAGGAGTCATAGAAATAAGTACCTTACTTAAGGCAGAATAACCACCTCGCTCGATATAATCCGAAATTTCCGTAGGGTCAACCCGCCCATTATCAGCCAGAACTATCCTTTTTTGCCCGGCATAAAAAGGCACTTCATTCTCATGAATAATCTTTTTACCGCTAACTAAGTCCTCATGAAGAAGTCGTTCAACAAGTTCACTTTTTAGAATTGTGATAGATATAATTTCAGGGACATCTTCAATAGTAACCTTTTGATAGAATATTTCCTTAGGTAGGATGACTACGATTGGACCTTTTTCACAAAAACCACGACAACCAACCCTTTTCAACTCTACCTTGTCTCCCAACTTGTATTTTTTAATCTCTTCGACAAAGCCCTGTATTACCCCTTCTGTCCCAAAAGCAGTGCATCCTGTCCCACCACAAATAGTGATACAGGTTTTGTCAGGGTCTTTGGATTTATTGAGTGATTCTCGATATAGATTCAATTCTTCGACTGATTTTAATTTAACTTTTGCATTGGAATTTTTCATTCTGCTAACTCCTTCAATAATTCTTGAATTACTGGTTTAATCTTTTTTTTGCTTTATCGATAAATTCTCTTATATCTAAAAGACTATTTTTTACCACGATAATATTTTGCCAATTTATTTTTAAATATTGATGTATTGTCTCATTGCGATGTTTTACTAATGGAGCAATTTTTAGAACGATATCTCCTAAAGGTTCATAGCAGGCAAGAATAGTATCCTTATAGGTATCAGGGATACTCTTTTTATGTTCCTTTAGACATTCTTCAGCAATATCAATAAGACAAAGGATTATATCGTTTATCGTTTTGTCAAGAATACTCCTTATGTCTCTATCCGCAAAGTAGAGTTCTTTACTCACACCTTCAACTTTAGTCAGGAAATAATTAATTGTATCTTCTATAAAATCTAAAAGATTCTTTAGCTTCTTCAATAATTTTGCTCCCTTCTAAATCTTATCTCTTCACACTGATGAAGGATTCTGTGACTGAGCATGTAAAGTGTTTCTCTATCAGGCTCCAACAAGTAAATTCCTTTAAGTGCCTCCTGAACTACAAATGGTGATTCATCTTCATCATCCAGTCTGAGAATTGACACATCACGGTCAACAGACATAAGAATATTATCAATTATTTTTCTCTCTTCTTTTTCATCCTTTGCCTTTATATATAAGGCAAGGTCAATATCAGACCTCCTATGTTCTCTACCTTTTGCATAGGAGCCATAAAGAATGGCAATGGAAATTTTCTTGTCGTTCCTTAATTCCTTAAGAACTCCTCTGATAGAATCTATCTCTTTATTCATAATTTCACCATCTACGAGTCCTCAATATTGGCTTAAGATAGTTGTAATCTTTTTAGGTGTCATTTTGCCAAAGTAATCTTTATTAACCATCATTACAGGTGAGAGTGCACAGGCACCAAGGCAGGCGACGGTTTCAAAGGTAAATTTAAGGTCAGGGGATGTCTCGCCTTCTTTAAGATTGATGAGATTTTCTATGGTTGAGATTATCTTCTTTGCCCCCTGGACATGGCAAGCCGTTCCCCGACAGGCTCTGATGGTATATTTGCCATGTGGGGTCAAAAAGAACTGGGAATAAAAGGTGACGACACCATAAATCTGGCTCAAGGGTAATTTCAGCCCTTTACCAATTCCGACTAAAACATCCTTTGGTAAATAACCAAATGCCTCTTGTGCCTCTTGCAAAATCGGGATTAAAGCACCTTCTGTCTCCCTATATTTATCTATAATTTCATTTAATTTATCCATGTAGTAACCTCCATTTATAGTAAAGCGATGGTAGAGGGTTCATCCAATAAAAAAGGTAGAAGTGAAAAGTGAAAAACTGAAAGTGAAAAAATTATGGAAGAATCCGTTTTTCACTTTTCACTTTTAGTTTTTCACTTTTATATGATACCATAAGATAGGTTGAAAGTCAATAAAAATATTTGTAGGGGTGTAATCCCTCAGTTATCGGTTGTGGAGGTGAAGAATAACCATGTCAGTTGACCA
>JASEHU010000172.1 GCA_030018635.1 bacterium | reverse complement strand
TAATTTTGCCGGGGTAAGTGAATGGGCAACAGAGCGATATGATGATGAGGCTGACCTGGCGGAAATACCGGTTCTAACCGACACTGCTGAATTTCCATTTTATTATGTGAATCTTTCCTTTACCTCAGCTGCCGATGATAAATATGCCTCTGATTATCGAGGCAGGATAGAAAAAGAAAGGATATGGGAATGTGTCGTGGAGACCAGGGATGAAGTCGAGGAAGTAGTCGAAATAAATTGGGATGTTAGCGAAGTGCCGGGTGAATACTATGTGTATTTAAAGGATAAGGTAACAGATAAGACAACGGATATGCGACAGACCCCTATCTATAGGTACCAGGGTGACAAAAGGCAGTTTAGCCTGGTAGTAACTACTCATCCCATACCGGTTATTGGCACGGCGACAACGCTGGAAAATGCCTATTGTTACCCCAATCCGACAAAGGATAAGATAACCTTTGTCCTACCACCAGGCAAGGTAACGATTCAAATCTTCAGTATTGCCGGTGAGAAGGTTTTTGAAGAAGTCGATACTGATGGTGTGACATGGACATGGAAATGCATAAATTCAGCCAATGAAAAGGTAGCCTCAGGAATATATATTTACACATTGAGTGATGGTAATAGTATAAAGAAAGGTAAATTAGGGGTAATTAAGTAGAAGGTGAAAGGGTATTTCTTAGACAAAAAGATAGGGGTGTTACTTGGAGGCAAGAGTCGTGAACGAGAAATATCTATTCGTTCAGGAACCAATGTGTGTGACTCATTATTAAGACAGGGATTTCAAACAGAAACTATAGACCCGGCAGAGCATGGGTTTATGGAAAAGATTTCACAGATAGATGTGGCTTTTATTGCCCTTCATGGTCGTTATGGAGAGGATGGTTGCATACAGGGGCTTTTGGAGGTATTGAATATCCCTTATACAGGTTCAGGGGTGTTGGCTTCGGCACTGGGTATGAATAAGATTGCCTCTAAGAGAATATTTGAGGCCTGCGGTATCCCGACGCCTAAATATTGGACATTTAAAAATGGATTAGAGCGTGGTTGTGAAGAGGTATTAAGGAATTTTAAGATGCCTGTTATGGCTAAAGCTACATCTGAAGGTTCAAGTATCGGGGTAATTATGGTCAGGGAAGAAAAGGAACTGACTAAGGTTATCGAAGGATTAATGGCTGAATTTGGTGATGCCTTTGTCGAGGAGTTTATTGACGGTAAATCGGTTACTGTAGGAATATTAGGCTGGGGAGACGATATTACGGCCTTGCCTGTGTTAGAATTAGTCTCCAAAAATGAATTTTATGATTATCAGGCGAAATATACTCAAGGAATGACGGAATTTATTATTCCGGCAAGACTCTCAGAAAAGATTTATAATGAAGTTCAACAGACGGCATTAAAGGCTCATCAATCATTAGGTTGTCATGGGTTTTCACGAGTAGATATTATGGTTGGCCAGGATGGGACACCGTATGTCCATGATGTTAATACCATTCCGGGATTAACGGATTTATCCGATTTGCCTGCGTGTGCTAAGGCAGTCGGGATTAGCTATGATGAACTTATCCTGAAAATGCTTTCTTCCAGTATGATACCAAGATATACACTAAGGAATACAAAGAATGAGGAGACAGAAAAGATTAGCCCAACAACTAAGTGAAAGGAGAAATAAATGGCGAAGTAAAAAAGGACGAAAGAGACTCATTAAAGGATATCTTGAAAAATTGCTCAAATTGTTTATCTTGATTGTATTGTTCGGAGTGGTTTTTGGGGTTATTAAATTAAAATACTTTTTAACAAATTCTTCTTATTTCCAGGTTGAAAAACCGACAATTATTTTAGAAAATAAAGGCATAAAGGAAGAAAAGGTTTATCGGATATTTAAAGAATTCTGTCTGAAAAATTACTCGTGTGTAGAGCCAAACATATTTAGACTGAATTATACCGATTTAAAAAATACCTTGTTAGGGAATTCTGAGCTTGAAAAGGTCAGCATTCAACGAAAGTTTCCTAACGATATATTGATTAAGGTTAAATCACGCCAGGCCGAGGCAGGAATATTAATAAATTCTCGTCAGTTTGGAATCGATAAAAATTTAGTTGTTTTCAAAACGGAAAATGTCGAAGATTTGCCTGTTATTACCGGGGTGGGAACCCTAAAGATTGGTCACCAGACCGAGGATAACAGATTGAAAGATGCCTTATTGCTGATTTCAAAAATAAGAGAAAGCGAAGGTGATTTGCTGGCTAATGTCTCCAATATCGATATTTCCAATCCGTATGATATTTTGATGATGACGAAAATTGGGGCAATAAAGATACATTGTGGGTCACAATTCGTGCCTGAGCGATTAAGCGAAAGGATAAAGGAATTAGAAACGATTTTAAAGTATTATCAACAACAGATGCAAATTACCCCGGAATATATTGATTTGAGATTTGATAATATTATTGTTAAAGATAGAAAGTAGAATTATTAATGGAATTTTCGATTTTGGATTTTGGATTTTCGATTTCTTCAATCCAAAATCGAAAATCGAAAATCGAAAATCATTGTATGATAATAAAGGAGTCTTAAAAATGGCGAGAGAAAATACAATTGTAGGACTTGATATAGGGACAACAAAGGTGTGTGCGGTCATAGGGGAGATAGATGAAGATAGGGTAGAAATAATAGGTGTAGGCACAAGCCCTTCTCATGGATTACGAAAAGGGGTAGTGGTCAATATTGATTCGACCATCAAATCTATCGAGAATGCCATAAGCGAGGCAGAACTTATGGCTGGGGTAGAGGTATCATCAGTATTTACCGGTATTGCTGGCGGACATATAAAAGGTATGAATAGCCATGGTGTGATTGCTATATCAAGGGGACGAGAGGTAACTCAATCGGATGTCGAACGGGTAATAGATGCGGCCAAGGCTATATCTATTCCCTTAGACCGTGAGGTAATTCATGTCTTGCCACAACAATTCATTATTGACGGTCAGGATGGAATAAAGGAACCGGTGGGTATGTCTGGTGTCCGATTAGAGGTAGAAATTCATATTGTTACCGGTGCCGTTACCTCGGCACAGAATATTATTAAATGTGTTAATCGGGCAGGATTTGAGGTGGATGATATTGTTCTTGAGCCATTAGCCGCGGCTTATGCCGTCTTAACCGAGGATGAAAAAGACCTGGGTGTAGTTCTGGTAGATATAGGTGGCGGGACAACAGACTTAGCTATATTTATTGATGGAAGTATCTGGCATACAAGTATTTTGTCTATTGGAGGAGATAATGTTACTAAGGATATTTCGGTTGGTCTGCGCACACCGGTTGTCGAAGCAGAAAAAATCAAGATAAATAATGGCTGTTGTATGAGTTCATTAATCAAGGATAATGAAACTATCATACTTCCCTCGGTAGGTGACCGTAGAGAAAAGACCTTACCCAAACAGGTATTAGCCGAGATTATCGAGCCGCGGATGGAGGAAATATTCAGCTTGATAAATCAAGAAATAAGAATGACCGGCTATGAAAATTTAGTCACCTCCGGCGTTGTTTTAACCGGTGGGGCATCGATGTTGGAAGGAACAGTAGAATTAGCCGAACGGGTCTTTGATTTACCGGTGCGGATTGGCACACCACATGGAGTAAGTGGATTGGTAGATGTGGTTAATTCACCTTTGTATGCCACGGGTGTGGGACTTGTAACTTATGGTATGATGCATAAATTAGAGGGTAAAAAAACAAAGTTTGGGGGCGGTAATGTATTTAAAAAAGTCCTCAATCGGATGAAGGAATGGGTTGGAGAATTCTTTTAGATTTTGGATTTTGGATTTGAGGAATTTTGGATTGGGGATTGCGGATTGAAACCTTTCTTCAATCCAAAGTCTAAAATCGAAAATCCAAAATTAAAATAAGGAGGTAAAAAAACATGGGGTTTGAATTTGAAAGTGATGTGACCACACCTACCAAGATTAAGGTAATTGGTGTTGGGGGGGGAGGAAGTAATGCGGTCAATGGGATGTTTGCTAATCGATTGAGTAACAACTGTATCGAATTTATGATTACTAATACAGATGCCCAGGCATTAAAAACATCGCTTGTCCCTTACAAGATACAAATTGGGGGTAAATTAACCAAAGGTTTAGGTGCCGGGTCTAATCCGGATGTAGGACAACGAGCGGCACAAGAGGATAGAACCGCACTCCAGGAGATATTAGATGGCTCGGATATGGTATTTATTACAGCCGGTATGGGTGGCGGCACAGGGACAGGTGCGGCACCGGTTATTGCTGAGGTTGCCCGGGAATCAGGGGCACTCACTGTAGCTGTCGTGACTAAACCTTTTCTGTTTGAAGGACAAAGACGCATTCAACAATCTGAGAAAGGATTAGAAGAACTTATAGAAAAGGTTGATACCCTTATTGTTATTCCTAATCAAAAATTATTAAGCGTGGTTGAGAGGTCGACGACTATTTTGGATGCCTTTAAAGTGGCAGATAATGTCTTAAGACAGGCTATCCAAGGTATTTCAGATTTGATTACTGTTCCAGGGATAATCAATCTTGACTTTGCCGATGTCCGCACGATTATGTCTTCAAAAGGTAACGCACTTATGGGTATTGGGGTTGGAACTGGAGAAAATCGGGCTATGCACGCCGCTCAACATGCAGTTTCATCACCTCTCTTAGAAGAAGCATCTATTGAAGGGGCACAAGGGATATTGATAAATATTACCGGTGGGACTGACCTGCTTTTATCCGAGATAGATGAAGCGGCTACCTTTATTACCGAAAAGGCTGATAGAAATGCCAATATTATCTTTGGCGCAGTAACCGATGAATCTCTTCATGGTGAAATGAGAATTACAGTTATTGCTACCGGATTTGGTAAGACAATGCCCAAGGTAGAAAAAATACCTCAACATACGGGTAAAACAATAGATATAGAAACCTTTAAAGGTGAAAAAACCATGGTTAAAAAAATGGACTATGAAAAACAAGAACCTTCACAGGAGCGAATCAATATCTACAATAGTGATTTATTTGAGATACCAACTTTCTTGAGAAGGCAAGCGGATTGAGATAGAAGTTAGAAGGATGTGAAAGATAGTAGCATTCTAATGGTTCATAACATTTGATATTGTGGGTGCTCCAGTAGTCAGAATTCAGGAG
>JASEHU010000171.1 GCA_030018635.1 bacterium | reverse complement strand
AATAACGAGGCAAGCCTCTTAAAATGAATTTATCCTCTTGTTTTACACAAGTTAGTTATTCACGGACACCACCCAAAATTCCCCTTGTATTCAGAGGTTGGATACTTAGACTTATTCTTCTCTATCTTTTCTACAATTGCCTGGCTTAAATCAATATCAAGGACATTACCTAAGTTTAGACAATAGATAATTATATCTGCCACCTCTTCCTTAATCTGCTCGAATTTTGCCTTATTATTTTTCAAGGCAATAGATTCCTCTAATGTCAACCATTGAAAAATTTCCATTAGTTCTGCCGACTCAATAGAAATAGACATGGCTAAATTTTTAGGATTATGATATTTTTGCCAATCACGCTCATCTATGAATTGTTGAACAAGGGCTTTGAGTTCCTCAAGTGTCTGATGATAAACATCTTTTTTCATGATTTTCCACCTATTTCCTATTAAAGTTAGTATACATTACAATTCAGCATGTTGTCAATCTAAATTTCCCGATTTCTTGAACTAACAGAATCCTTGACTTTTTTTTAAATTTATGTTATAAATGAGAAAATGATAATTTATATTATTAAAAGATTATTATTAACTATACCGGTCCTATTAGGAATAGCTACTATTACCTTTGTTCTAATCTATATCATTCCAGGTGACCCTACCTCAAGTATAGTTGGGGAGCGGGTAAGTCCTGAAACTGTTAAGCAAATAAAGGCAGAGATGGGACTTGATAAACCCTTTCACATCCAATATATCTCTTACCTCTTTAGAATTATTCAGGGTAACTTAGGCAGGTCATTTTCAACTAAACAACCGATAAGTGAAGCAATTATTGAGAAATTCCCCAATACCCTGAGATTAGCTGTGGCATCTATGATTATTGCTATCATACTTGGTCTATCAACAGGGATATTTGCGGCAATAAAAAGAGGTTCACCCTGGGATAGGCTGGTAATGATTTTAGCCGTATTTGGTATCTCTACACCCGTATTTTGGTTTGGACTGCTTCTTATCTTTATCTTTTCTATTAAACTCGGCTGCCTGCCTGCCTCTGGTATGGGTGACGGTAACCTGCTCTACCTTATTCTTCCTGCTGCTACCCTTGGTTTACGGTCTGTAGCCTTAATTGCCCGAATCACCCGCACATCAATGATAGAAATTTTAGGTGAAGATTTCATAACAACTGCCAGGGCTAAAGGATTAAAAGAAAGTGTAGTGCTCATTAAACATGCCTTGAGAAATTGCCTTATTCCTATTGTGACTATTATTGGTTTAGATTTTGGAAGCTATCTTAATGGTTCGGTACTTACCGAAACAGTATTTGGCTGGCCTGGTTTAGGTAGATATGCCGTGGAGGGAATTATGAAAAGGGATATACCTGTAGTAATGGGCACAGTGCTTTTTGGGGCATTTGTTTTTGTTATAGTTAATTTAATCGTAGATATTTTATACCATTTCTTGAATCCAAGGATCAGGGTAAGAGGAAATTAGAAATTATGAATTAAAAATTGAGGAAAACAATTCTCAATTTTTAATTTCTAATTCATAATTTCTAAAGAAATACAGGAAAAACGATGAAAATAAACCGTTTATTAACAACCTCGACTACATTAATAGGGCTAATTATCATCACCATATTTATATTGGTAGCTGTTTTATCCCCTTTGATTACTCCTTATGATTCGTATAAAATTAATCTTGAAGAGAGGCTGCAGGCACCAAATTTAAGGCATTTTTGTGGGACAGATAATCTTGGCAGGGACATATTTTCCCGGATTTTGTCCGGGGCAAAAATCTCTTTAGCCGTAGGAATAATAGCCACTTTTTTAAGCCTGTTTATTGGCTTTGTCATAGGCACATTAGGAGGCTATATTGGAGGAAAAACAGATAAATTAATCATTGCCTTGATTGATATTATGTTAGCCTTTCCGGGATTACTTTTGGCTATTGGTATTGCCGTAGCCATTGGCCCAGGACTGATTACTTTATACATTGCCTTAAGTTTCGTCGGTTGGGCAGAATTTGCCCGATTAATCAGAGGGGTAGTGTTATCGGTTAAAGAACAGCCTTATATAGAATCGGCTAAGGTAGCTGGTGCAGGTAACCTGAGAATAGTCATAAAACATATTCTCCCTAATATCTTTCCTGTTATCATTGTCGTTGCTACCTTAAGGGTTGGTAGTTTTATCTTAAGTGAGGCAAGTTTGAGCTTTTTAGGTTTAGGGGCACAACCACCAACCCCAAGTTGGGGTTCTATTGTCAGTACCGGCAGTAATTTTATCCTTACAGCTCCCTGGTTTTCTATCCTTCCCGGCATGGCAATTGCTATCGTTGTCATTGGTTTTAATTTATTAGGAGATGGACTCCGAGACATATTTGACCCTAAATTAATTAGGTAGATGGAAAATAGAAATTAGAAAGAGGACCTAATTTCCAATTTCTAATTTCTGCAAGACATCACAGAAAAACCAATTACCAATTACGTAACCGCTCAATAATTGGTGTAAAAAGTGGAGATTAGGTGGAGATTGGTAAAGAAAACAATAAATCTCTACCTAATCTCCACCCATCTCTACCCCACCGTCCACTGAGCGGTTACGCAGAACAACAAAATTTTCTTGACATCAGTCAATTATTATGTTATTGTAATATTAAATGTTAAAATTTATTAGATTTGCTTCTTATTTCATTTCAATTAATTTCCTGACCGAAAATATGGGCTTTTTCACCCACTGGCTTAACCTGGGACTGGGGATGACGCTCCTTGTTTGTTTTAGCCTGACCTATTTCCCATTTAATCTAACGATTGGAAATAAAGGATTATGGATGTCGGGGATAATTTTCTTCCTCCTTGGGTTTACCTTGCTTCCCCAGGATATAATCTTACGAATAACGGGTGTTCTATTCATCCTGTTTGGGCTTGACCTATTTTTGCGAGGGGTGAACAATTCAGCTGAAGAACTACCGGTATTACTTTTTGCCACCACCTGTTACCTGTTTTTTATGGTATTTTATAAATTTAACCCCTTTGTCTGGTGCTGGGAACAAGGGTTATCACTGGCATTGACTACCTTTATCAGCTCAATTGGTGCGGTAAATATCCTTTCAGGCCATACATTTCTTGGACTTCATGCCACTATCTTATTGATTTTCCTTATCCTTAGTTCCTATCTTTTCTCACAGAAGAAAAAGGCTTCTGTGATTGTATCAACTTTAGTTTTAGTCATCGTTGTCCAGATTATCTATATCATTGGTATTGGGTTGCTGGGGAGATTTTTGCACAAAACCGACATCCTCCTCTTAACCCTGCCTCTTTATTTGCCGTTACTCCAACTTATCCCACTTTATATTAATTTAAGGAGGCTTACCTCGTTGAGGCTTACCTCGTTGAGGCTTGCCTCGTTAAAGGTAGAATTTCAACCTATCAGTCTAAATTTAGGCAAGGACAGGGTCATACCGGCTATCTTAATCTTAATATTAGTCGGTATTTCCATTGGTTTTTTGACATTAACTCCATCGGCTTCGCCTGCCGGTAAAGAAAAGGTAGTTTTTTATACCAGGGGTTTTGTGAATTGGTTGATACCCAATTTTGAGGATTTTGGGTCGCGTAGTGGCGGTATGTTTGGTAATCTGCCGTTGTTTGTGGCCAGGCTTGGATTTGAACCTGCCTGGACCGAAACGATTAATCAAGAAACATTAAAAGAGACGAAGATATTAGTCATGATAAATATTGATGAGCCGATACCTGAAACTGAAAAAGAGGCTATCTGGGATTTTGTGAAAAAGGGTGGGGCATTACTTCTCTTAGGCGACCACACCTTTTATAAAAAGGGTGGCAGTAACCATTTGAATGACCTCCTGAAACCTGTCCATATCAAATATAATTTTGATTCTGCGGATTATTTTATTGGTGGCTGGTTGCACTCTTACGAATATCTTGTTCACCCGATTACTATTGGTCTAAAGGATGTAGAGGATGAGCCGGGAATTGTTGTCGGTGCTTCGCTAAAGGTGGATTATCCAGCTTATCCTATCATTATGGGTAAATATGGCTACTCTGACCCCGGGAGAGAAGATAATCCCGACGAGGCATACTTAGGTAATTTAGATTATGACCCGGGTGAACAATTAGGAGACCTTATCCTCGTTGCCTGCCAGAATTATGGTCAAGGTAAGGTCCTTGTCTTTGGCGATACATCCTCTCTGGCTAACCCTATTTTAGTCTTCAGCCATGATTTCGCTAACCAGGTATTTACCTGGTTGGCAGGAGATAAAAGGGATAATTTTAATCATAACAATCTTTTTGTTTCGCTTCTTGGTTTAATCATTGCCTTAGTCCTGTTCCTGATATTCATTAGAAATCCGGTGATTTTGATTTGCCTGGCGGGTATAACCTTAAGTATTATTTATTTGGCAACAGACTTGAATTTGAGGAATCACAGCAGAATTCCCAAAGGAAATATTGCCTATGTTGACAATTCCCATTTGGGACACTATTCCTTAGAATTCTGGAAACCTGATGGTGTTATGGGTCTGCACTTTAATTTGATGCGGAATGGCTATCTGTCTTTTATGCTCAGAGACTTTTCTAAAGAAAAGCTCTTAAATAGTGACATATTGATTCTTATTGCCCCAACTAAACCTTTTACTAACAAGGAGATTGAAATTATTAAGGAGTATCTGAATCAAGGCGGCGTTGTTATCTTGTCTGTTGGTTATGAGGAAAAAGGCGGCTCTTTAAAACTTATGGAGGATTTTGGCTTTGGGCTTCTAAATGTCCCCTTGGGATACTTTCAGGTAGAAATGGAGGGACTAAATCAAACGGGGACATTTTATAAAGGCTGGCCTGTTACCTGCGATAATGAAAAGGCAGAGGTACTTTGCTCTGCCTACAATTACCCGCTTATTGTCAGTCTGCCCTATGGAAAGGGTAAATTCGTAATCATTGGGGATACCTTCTTCTTTAGTAATCAGATTTTGGAGGAAGAAGAACGGCCTCATCTGGAGGCTATCTATTTCTTTAGATGGCTATTACATACTTTATTAGGGTAACTGAAAAAGGGAAGAATATAACTTATTCTCGAATCCTAAATCCTGCTAAACATAATCCTTTCCAACCGATAACTGAAAGATTACCAACTAAAACGGGGGAGAGGGGGGGGGAGGGTCACATCTTGAATTGTGAATTAATGCTT
>JASEHU010000170.1 GCA_030018635.1 bacterium | reverse complement strand
AGAAAATAACCGCTTTAGCGGTTTATAAGGTACTTGATTGCACAGGTCGAAAAATTTTATCCTTAATATCTCTTATCTTTAATATACCACATTTTTTAAATTTTGTCAAGAGTTTTTTTTAAAATAATTGTAATGTATCAGTCAACAGTGGAAATTATTAGGTAGGAATAACCCCCTACCCCCCTTTATTAACTTATCCTTACCCACATCTTTTATAACTGACCAATTACGCGAAAGTTTCACTTCACCGTCTTTTTCTTTTCTTCCATATTTGTTAACTGAATTTCGTAATCAAGGTTTGATTCTAACTCTGTAAAATCAACTACATCCCTATTCATTCACTATTTTATCTATCGCAAGTTGTGCCAGGATTTTATTTGTCAAAATAGCCATTTGTTCTTGCGGTAAATTATCCGGACTATGGTCATAACCTAATAGATGTAATAACCCATGGATTAAAAGAATAGTTAATTCTTTTTCAAAACTATGGTTATATTCTTCTGCCTGCCGATTAACCGCATCAAGCGAGATAATAATTTCACCGAGTTTTTGAGTCGGACCTGTCAGACCTGTCCGACGAGTCTGACAGGTCCGACAGATCTGACCCAAATCAAAAGTTAGAACATCCGTCGGTTTGTCTATCCCCCGATATTCTTTGTTTAATCTTCTAAGTAACGCGTCCTCTCCTAAAACAACACTTAACTCTCCATCCCTGACACCTTCATATTTTAAGGTGTCTTTAATTATTTGTCTGAGCTGGTTGATTTTGAGTTTCTTCTTGTTTGATTGAGGCTTGCCTTGTTGCAATATCGCTATCGTCAGCATCCTGAAAAATCGTCCTTTCTTGTTCCTTTTCCGGGTATTCAACCCGGGCATGGAACAGGGTGATTAATATTTTTGTAAATGATTGCGCAATTTTATTTAGGTCTTTTAAGGTTAAGTCGCATTCATCCAACTCTCCTGTAATAAAGTCATCATCGATAATTTTTTTTACCAATTTTTCGATTCGTGTTGGCGTTGGCTTGACTAATGTTCTGGAAGCGGCTTCAACAGAATCAGCCAGCATAATGATAGCCGCTTCTTTAGTTTGGGGTTTTGGTCCCGGGTAAGAGAATTCAGCCTTACTGGGTTCTATCGTTTCATTTGTCTCATTTCCTTTTGCCTTTTCTTTTGCCTGCTGATAAAAAAAGGCCATGACCGATTCTCCGTGATGTTGTTGTATAATCTCAATAATGGCTTGAGGTAGTCGATTCCTTTTAGCAATTTCTACGCCGTCTTTGATATGAGAACGCAGGATAGAAACAGAGAGTGTGGAGCGTAAGGTCTCATGCCGGCTCCTCTCGGATTCCGACTGATTTTCTATAAAATATTCCGGCCTGATCATCTTACCAATATCATGGTAGTAAGCTGATACCCGAGTTAACAAGCTATTTGCCCCTACGGCTTCAGCCGCAGATTCACCTATATTTCCAACTAATAAACTATGGTGATAAGTGCCGGGGGCCTTCAATAATAGATTTTTTAAAAGAGGGGCATTCAGGTCTGATAGCTCAAACAAGGTAAAATTAGTGGTAATATTAAAAATCCGCTCTAAATATAAAAGCCCACCCATAGCAATAATAGTGGTCATGACCCCATTGGTTAAACTACCCCAGAGGAGATTGGTCTGCAATAACAAGAAATTATCCTGTCTGAACAGGCTATAGCCAATAATGATTATCCCCTGGGCAATACCAACAGCAATACCACAGCGAATAAGATCACCTCTTATTCGTGATTGGGTAGTTGTATAAATGGCGGCAAGCCCTCCTGAGATAAAAAGCAAGACAAATTCCATTCTTTCACCGATTAAAACGCCGGTTAAAATACTTAAAAGCACGGTAACGAATATGGCTATCCCCTCGTTAAGCAAAACAGCTAAAAGTATAGCAAAGGCACCCATAGGTATGAGATAAAGTGGTAGATTGGTAACCGAGATGATTTTAGCCAGACCAATTGCCGTGATGATGATTAAACCCACTAAGGCTAAATTTTTATTCTTAACCACCAATTTCGTTTGATATTTATAGAGATAGATAAAGACTAAAATCATAATGACATACAAAATCAGGGCAAAACCAAATGACCTGGTAATATTAGTTGTTGAACTATGGCGAGTCAATTCAGATAATTTCATGGCCGCATATTTATCCACCTTTTCGCCTTCACCAACAATCTTTTCGCCTTTACTTACCTTTATCAACACAGGTGAGACATCCTTAACTGCCTCTTTTATTGCCTTTGAAGTCTCCTTTTTATCAAATCTTAAATTTGGGACGACAAGATTTTTGGCTATTTCAAAGGCTACTTCCCGAAGTGGGACTTCCCGCAGTTTATCAGAGAGAAAAGCCGTATGGTAAAGGTCACAGGTGCGAGGTAATTCCTCTAAGAAAAATAAATTTGTTGGTGTTTCGACTAATTTCTCCGATTTGCCGGTAGGAGCAGAAATAATTACCCTTATCCCTTTGTTAATCTCAGCCAATAACCTCTCTTTAGAGATATCCGTGGTCCCATAACTTAACCATGTTTTTACAAGTGCCATTACCTCTTCTTCGATTTCGTAAAGTCTTGAATAACTTATCAGGGCATTTAGATTTTCATCCGAAATTTTGATATGTGGAATTTCTTCCTTAAATTTCGAGATACCCTTTTCTAAATTAAGGGTTTTATCCTCTCTTATCTTTTTTATCTTCTCGAATAAACCCTTTACCTTTTGAAGTGTGGTGGGAATAACTTGTAAGTCTAATACATAGACCGGATTAACCTTACTGGCGACTTCCTTTCGCTTTAATTCGGTAAGGATTTTATCCTCACAAGCAAAATCATACGGGGCTTTAATCAATCCTGAACTAATCTCTCCTTCCCCAGGATAGCGGATGCTTATCAAATTAGGACAGATAAGGAAGGTCAAAATGCTCAAGATACATAAAATCAATAAAGTCCTGCCTGTCTTTTCACCAAATAATACCGATTTTAATAAGGTCCGATATTTAGCTTCTTGTTGAATACCTGCCTTATCCTTTCTTCGCATGTTCATCCCCCATGGTATAGTGAATAGTGTATAGTGTATAGTTAATAGTTAATAGTTAATAGTTAATAATTGATAATTTTTAATTATTAACTTTTCACTTTTCACTTTTCACTTTTCACTTTTCACTATACTCCCTCATAGGCTTTGATTATCTCTGATACGAGCCGATGTCTGACGACATCACATTCATTAAAATAGATAAAACTAATTCCATCGATTTTTGATAGGATAGTTTGAATTTCAACCAAGCCGGAGATTGTCTCCTGTGGCAAATCTATCTGGGTAATATCACCCGTAATTACGGCTTTAGAATCAAAGCCCAGTCTTGTCAGAAACATCTTCATCTGTTCATGGGTAGTATTTTGAGCCTCGTCTAAGATGACAAAGGAATCATTAAGTGTGCGTCCACGCATAAAGGCTAAAGGGGCCACCTCAATAACCCCTTCATTTAACAAATAATGGAATTTTTCTATACCCATCATATCAAAAAGTGCATCATAAAGGGGTCTTAAATATGGGTCAACCTTCTCCCGCATATCCCCGGGCAGAAAGCCCAATTTTTCTCCGGCTTCTATAGCCGGCCGGGTAAGAATAATTCTCATGACCTCTTTATTTAACAAACTTGATACGGCCATAGCCACCGCTAAATATGTTTTTCCTGTTCCCGCAGGGCCAATACCAAAGACAATATCATTGGTTTTGATGGCATCTAAATATTTTCTTTGGCCTAATGTCTTTGGTCGAACAGGTTTTCCCCGTTCTGAAACATAAATTGCCTCGGCAAATACAGAAACAATGTTTACATCCTTGTTTTGAGTAATCATTTTCAGGGTATATTTTATCTCCGGAATCCTGACCACATGTCCTGAGTGTAAGATGGCTAAGAGGTCTTGCATTAGTTTCTTTATTAAGTAAGTATCATCATTATCCCCTTTAATGATTAATTCATTCCCTCGAACGATTATTTTAGTTTTTTGAAATTCCTCACGAATCAGGCGTAAATTCTCGTCATTTTTACCTAAGATATTAATTACTTCTTCATCATTGGCAAAAACAATCTTTTCTTCCAAAATTTTTCCCCCAATAAATTAGTGAAAAGTGAAAAGTTGCTGATTTATAGTTTTTCACTTTTCACTTGCTTACCACTTACCATTCATAATATATCATAGTTAAAAACAAAAGTCAAGTTATTTTGGGGCAGCAATTCACGGTGAACATATAAAAAATAGAGTTTTTGCTTAAAATTGCATGTTATTGGACAAAAATAGAATATATCTGCTTTTAGACACATTTAAAACTGTCCTTTCATCCCTCACAGGCGACATAAATCCTACCTAATGTCGCATTTAGGATACACTAATCCTTTTTATTTCTTGAGTTGGCCAGACGCATTTCTCCGAATAAAATCAGGTCAAAAAAAACAAATCCGAGATATTTTAAATATCGAGATATTTTGAATGTATTTCGCCAGATTCACAATCTTCCTAATAGCCTCAATATCCCATCTAAAATCGTTAATGGATGTGGAGGGCAGCCGGGGATGTAAAGGTCAACAGGCAATGAGGCTTGCCTCGTTGAGGCTTGCCTCGTTGAGGCTTGCCTCGTTGATGCTTGCCTCGTTAGTGATTCAACTCCGTTATGAACCTCAGGGTGATTAAGATAAATCCCGCCGGAGATAGCACATGCTCCAACCGCAATCACTATTTTGGGTGAAGGAACGGCAGTATAGGTCTTCTCCAGAGCTAATTTCATATTTTGGGTTATCGGCCCCGTAATTAAAAGCCCGTCTGCATGACGAGGTGAGGCAACAAATTGTATCCCGAAACGACCCAGATCAAAGACAAGGGTATTCAAAACATTGGTATCTGCCTCGCAGGCACCACAACCACCGGCACTTACCTGCCTTAATTTCAATGACCGTCCAAATATCCGCTTGGCTTTATCCTCAAATCTGCCGGCAACTTCAAATCGTTCATTTTTTATAACTAATGCCTGCCTGTTTCTGGTGGACAGGATGTAGTTTCGGGTACTCTGGATAGCCCCAGACCGACATATCTTCTCGCACTCTCCGCAAAACAGACATCGGCCAAGGTCAATTCCAATACCCTCTGCATCGAACTCAATCG
>JASEHU010000016.1 GCA_030018635.1 bacterium | reverse complement strand
GACTCCTGGATTCTATCATAGATACCCCCAATATCAAATGGAATGACCCATTAGGAGGTGTCTTATGCAAATTGTTAGTTTAGGTCCACAGCGACAAATAGGTGGAAATTGTTTTTTGGTTCAGTTTAACAATGGAAGTAAGTATTTTCTTGATTGTGGAGTAGGATTACTTAAAACTGTTTAGGAGGTATCACGAAGGGAAAATGGCATATAAATCGTTATATGAGTTTATAGAGGAGTTAGAAAAGACAGGAGAATTAAAACGGGTAAAGACTAAGGTTAGCCCTATTTTGGAAATAACCGAGATTACAGACAGGGTATGTAAAAATCAAGGTCCCGCATTGTTATTTGAAGAAGTAGAGGGATATTCTCTGCCGGTGCTGATGAATGCGTTTGGTTCAATGAAAAGAATGTCCTTAGCCGTAGGGGTAAATGATATTAATGAGATTGCCGTTGAGATTGAAGAGCTGACAAAGATGGAAATCCCTGATACTTTCATAGATAAACTCAAATTAATTCCTAAGGCATCCAAGATTGCCTCATTTTTTCCCAAGAAGGTTTCTACAGGATTATGTAAAGAGGTTACAGAGGATAATTTGGATTTCTTGCCGATATTAAAATGCTGGCCACAAGATGGTGGACGGTTTATTACCCTTCCTGTGGTTATTACACAAAATCCCTACACGAACACTCGTAATCTTGGAATGTATCGTCTGCAGGTATATGATTCAAAGACTACAGGTATGCACTGGCATCCACATAAGGTTGGGGCTAAACATTACCAGCTTTATAAAGAATCAGGTAAGAAGATGCCGGTAGCTGTCTGTCTGGGTGGTGACCCGGCTATTACCTATGCGGCTACCGCACCGTTGCCGGAGGATATGGATGAGTTGTTATTTGCCGGATTCCTGCGAAAGAAACCCGTTGAGATTATTCCCTGTGAAACAATTGATTTAGAAATACCGGCTAATGCGGAAATAGTCATAGAGGGCTATGTTGACCCGCAGGAAGAATGGCGATGTGAAGGACCTTTTGGCGACCATACTGGTTATTATTCACTCGCGGATAATTTTCCGGTATTCCATATTACCGGCATCACCCATCGAAAAAATCCTATTTATCCCGCCACCATAGTCGGCAAACCACCAATGGAGGATTGCTTCATGGCTAAGGCAACCGAACGGATATTCCTGCCTTTGATAAAACTTGTCTTGCCGGAGATAGTTGACCTAAACCTGCCGATTGAAGGGGTATTTCATAATCTGGCTCTGGTGTCGATTAAAAAGGGTTACCCCGGACAGGCAAAAAAGGTGATGCATGCCTTGTGGGGATTAGGACAATTAATGTTCACCAAGATAATTGTTGTCGTAGATGAAGATGTGGATGTGCAGAATGGAGCGGAGGTTATCTGGCGTGTGGGAAATAATGTTGACCCAATGCAGGATTTTGTATTTGTCGAGGGACCTGTGGATACCCTGAATCATGCCTCACCTTATCCTGGTTTTGGCTCTAAGGTTGGGATTGATGCGACGCGTAAGTTAAAAGAAGAAGGCTTTAACCGCCCCTGGCCTGAAGAGATAAGGATGTCAAAAGAGGTAAAAGAAAAAATAGACAGTATTATAAAATATGTCCTCTAAATCTTATAAGTCCCTGAACTTTTGCAATTTTTGTAGTCATTCACGACTTGAAATTTGAAATTGGAAAGTAGAAATTAGGAAAAGAGAGAAGAATCGTATTTATTTCCCCCAATTTCTAATTTCAATGTTTTCAATGTTCTGTAAACGGCTATATTTAATGAAAGATGCTATTTTACTGGGTTTCTACAAAATTTGCAAAAGTTCAGTAAGTCCTATATGTCCTATTAAAAGAAAGGTAAAGATGAAGATAATCATTGCTATTACAGGTGCAAGTGGGATTATTTATGCCCAAAGATTGATTGAATTACTTTTACAGCAAGAAGATATAGAGATTTCTCTTTCCTTGTCTAAAACTTCTGCCTTGCTCATTGAGGATGAGTTAAAAGTAAAGATAGACCTGCAAAAATTTAACCCTGAAGAATTATTTGGAGAGAAAGGAAAGGGAATAGTCTATTACCATTATGAAGACTTAACGGCTAATTTCATAAGTGGCTCAAACCACTTTGATGCGATGGTAATTATCCCTTGCAGTATGGGAACATTAGCCCGGATTGCCGGTGGATTATCTGACAATATTATCTTGCGAACGGCGGATGTAGCCTTAAAAGAGCGGCGAAAACTTATCCTTGTCCCAAGAGAAACCCCTTTGAATTACATCCACTTACGGAATATGTTAGAACTTACAACGGCAGGAGCCATAATCCTTCCTGCCTGTCCTGGTTTTTATCATCACCCCAAGACGATAAATGAGTTAGTTGATTTTGTTGTCTGGCGCGTCTTAGACCACTTATAGCACTTATTAAGCAAAAATGGTCATGCGAAATCATTTTGGATTTTCGATTTTGGATTTTGGATTTAAGGATAAATCAAGTTACAATCTAAAATCGGCAATCGAAAATCTAAAATTCGTTTCTTGGATGAACACTTTTGGTTAATAACCACTATAGGAATTAAAGTATCTATGCCCAGCAATTCTCATTATGGCAGAAATCGTGTCCAATGTTGAGATTAGCTGGAGATAAAGTGGAGATTTATTGTTTTCTTTACCAATCTCCCCCTATTCCTTTCTTCCATAATTGCCTCAGCTACGGTGTATAATGAACCGGTAATGCAAATTAAATCCCTGTAGCCGGCTATTGCCTCGGCATATTTTATCCCCTCGGCTACCGTAGGAAGGATATGGATTTTATTCGTATATTTGCTTATCTCAGCATATATCTTTTTCGGGTCCAATGAACGGTTTATTTTTGGCTGGGTAATAATTACCAGCGCCAGGTTTTTATTTCCTTGAAACAGCTCCTTCACGATTCCACGGACATCTTTATCCTGAAGAATACCGACGACTAAAATCAATCTCATACGGGAAAAGTAATCCTCCAATGCCTTTCTTAAAACAGCGGCCGATGCCGGGTTATGTGCCCCATCTAAAAGCACAAAGGGCGATTTCTTTGTCAATTCTAATCTACCTCGAATTCTTGCCTGAAGAAGCCCTTTTTTAATAGCCTGGGTAGTTATTTTAACTTCATGATATTTTTGTAAGACTTCAATAACACAAATAGCTGTTGTGGCATTGATTATCTGGTGGTAACCTAAAAGTGAGGTTCGTAATCCGTTGTATTCCTTCAGGATTCCCTTAACGCTAAATTGGTAATTTGAGTTTGGGTTGGCAGGAAACTGCTTGATGACAAATTTTATATCCTGTCCTACCTGATATAGTTTTGCACCCTGATGTTTTGCCATTTTTTTTATTACCTTGAGCACCTCTGGCTGGCTGGCAGAGGTAACGACAGACACTCCTTGCTTGATTATCCCTGCCTTCTCAAAGGCAATCTCCTCTATGGTTTCGCCCAAAACATCCTGATGTTCTAAACCAATAGAGGTAATAACACTGACCAAAGGGATGATAACATTCGTCGCATCTAATCTGCCTCCCAATCCTACCTCTAAAACAGCAAAATCAACCTTTTCCTGGGCAAAGTATAAAAAGGCAACTGCTGTGGCTATTTCAAAGTAAGTGGGATGAGAAGGGAGAATTTTTATAACAGGGAGTATCCTTTCTGAGATTATCTTAGCCACTTCAGCCTCTGGAATAGGAAGACCATTGATAGTTATTCTTTCGGTAAATGACACAAAATGCGGTG
This sequence comes from bacterium, assembly GCA_030018635.1. GTDB lineage: Bacteria > UBA9089 > CG2-30-40-21 > CG2-30-40-21 > SBAY01 > SBAY01. The sequence goes on along the minus strand of JASEHU010000016.1, from coordinate 11,322 downwards.
AGGTATAAACCCCAACCTTAAACCCTGCCTTTTTCAGGATTTCGCCAATAAAGGTTGTCGTTGAACCTTTCCCATTAGTCCCGGCAACATGAATACATCTTAAATCCTGATGCGGATTGCCCAAAAGCTCCAAAAGTCTGGTTATCCTCTCTAATCCTAACTGGATACCAAACCGCTCTAAACTATTAAGATATTTGATAACCTGTCTATAATTCATCTCAATTGGCTACCTCAGCCACCAGGCAGAACCTGTTCCCATAGCTCTAATTTTAAGTTTTCCTTTCTAATTATTACTTTCACTTTTATCCTTGCTTCTTTTTGCTCAGGAATGTATCCTGTGGAGGTAATGAATATCCTATTACCTTTTTCCTCAAGGTTGACACTAACTCTTCCCTTCCCCAATGGGGTATCAGATTCACCGTTATACTTGTTTCCTTTTTTTAGATTCCAGATAGCTTTTTCTATACCTGCCTCGGCTAAATTAAAGGCTGATAACTTTTCTTCCATTCGCTTACATCTAATGTATTCTGACGAGATATTCGAAATTAGTATAGATGAAAGAATAGATAAAGTAGTACAAATCATCACTGACAAAATATAGAAATTTCCTCGTTCATCTTTCAATTTCATCATTTTTCTCTCCAATTGTGGGATATGTGAGGTTCACTCTATTTTAGTTGAGCAATTTTTCCCCGAAGACTAACCGTAATCGCTCAGTGAACGGTGGGAAAGTAAGTGGAGATTAAGTGGAGATTGGTAAAGAAAACAATAAATCTCAATTCTATCTCTACCTAATCTCTCTGATAACCAGGGTATTACATCTTCCCACCGTTAACTGAGCGGTTACGACTAACCGATTATTTCCAATTTCTCATTTTTACAGATGAAATTAAGTCAAGTTTTGCCTCTTTCCCTCTTATCTCTTGTCCAAATGAGAGTTTAAAACTAATAAGTTGCTTTTTATCATAGTCAAAAGTGATATTTTCTATACACGAACTTAACCTCTGTATCTCTTTTTGCTCTCCTGCTCTGGTAATAATCTTGCGGATAAGAACCCTTTTATCTTGATAATAGTACACATAATTATCCCTTTTTTCTAATATAATGCTGTTTTTAGATGTTTTGAAATCATTAAACTTATCTACTACCTTTATGGCAGGTCTTATATCATTTTGTAATAATAAAATTATAGGTTGGGCAGACCTGAAAATCTCTATCTGACCTGCACTTGTATTATAGGTAAGCAGGCCATAGATAAATACTGAGTAGATAATAGGAATTATAAGCGATACTAAAGCAACTACTATCATCAATTCTATTAAGGTAAAACCAGAACGGTTTATTTTCATCATTTTTCCTGTAATTTCTACTGTTAAACCACAATCTTTCGACCTGTGCAATCAAAAAAATCAAACTGCCAACTTCAACTCCAAGTTATTTTCTTCAAACCATTTCGACCTGTGCAAACGGAAATTCACCTTGAATGTAGAATATTGAATGTAGAATGTAGAAATTGGAAATTAGAAATTTAAGTCTCTTCTCTTTCCCCAATTTCTACATTCTACATTCAATATTCTACATTTTACCTAAATTCTTACAAATTGTCAATAAATGTCGATTTTGCACAGGTCACAATCTTTTGCCCTGAAGTGAACCATCCTGACTACTCCTTTTTAGCAATTAAAGTAACCAAGCTGATTCTTTTAGGCAGACCTACTGAACCGACCCATTTTGTAGTAACTAGAACCTCTTTTAATCCATCTTCATAGTTTTTAATAGATACCTCACCTTTAAATTTATTAATTACAAATGAATGATTTTTTAATTCATCATACCTTAAGCTTTTAGCAGATTCCATTTGTTGATTAGCAATACAAATAGCCTGTAAAAAATTTGATGTATCTGTAATAATTTCTAATCCTTTATTAAGTATGACAATACTGCAAGTGAAGGCTATGGTAAAAAGCATCATAGCCAGCATAACTTCTATTAATGTCATTCCTGTTTGATTATTTTTCATTTCAATTACCTATAAGGCTACTTATCTTGAATATAGGCAGGTAAAGTGCTATAATAATACTACCAATAACTGTGCCTAAAAAGACGATTAAAACAGGCTCAATAAGTTTAGTCATCAAATCTGCCTTTAATATAACCTGCTGATGATAGAACTCGCCTACTTCTAATAGAATTTCATCCAAATTCCCTCTTTTTTCACCTATCTTTATCATCCAGATAAGTGTAGCAGGGAAAACACCTGCCTTTTCTAATGGTTGAGATACCGTAGTTCCTTCAAGTACTTCTTCTTGCATTTTAATTAACGCTGATTTTATCACCTGATTTTTTAAAACCCCTTTAGTTAATTCTAAGGCATCTACAATCGGGACACCAGCAGTAAGTAAATCCCCTAATGTTCTACAAAAATAAAATATAGAGTAATCCCGAAGTAATTTACCTATAAGTGGGATTTTCAGCTTAATTGCATCAATCATAAACCTTCCCTGTTTGGTTTTGGAAAAAATTAGCAGCATAAGCAGAAAAAAAACGCCTGTACCAGTCATAAGCAATATATTATCACGCATAAACAAGGCCATAAAAATTACTATTTTTGTAGGAAGTGGTAACTCTGCCTTAAAAGACTCAAAAATAGCAGCAAAAGCAGGGATGGTGAAAGTAAATATAAAAACAATTACCATCAAAGATATGGTTATCAAAATAGATGGATATATCAAGGCATTTATGACCCTCTTCTTCAGACTAACCATCTCCTGGAAGTGGGCTATAAGTTGATAAAGGACATTAGCTAAATTGCCCGTTTCTTCACCTGCCTTAATCATACTCAAATAAAGGGCAGGAAAATACCTATGTTGTCTGGCAATTGCCTTTGAAAACGACCAGCCACCCTTTATGTCTCTAAGCACCTCTTCTAAAACACTACCTATTTTTTTCTTTCGCATGGTAGTTGATATTTTTTCTAAACTGTCAGGTATGGGTAAATCAACTTTTACCATCGAAGCTAATTGTCGATTAAATAAAATAAAGTCCTCGACTGATATTTTACCATTTTTAAATTCCATAGTTAACCTCCGATATAATTAAGTACCAACTCACTAAGACCAAATATAGGCAAATAAGTAGCAATAATCATTATACCTATAAAAATTGCCATCACCAAATGAATTAAAGGTTCAATCGAAGTAGTCAATCTGGTAGTCAGAATATCCACATCTTCTTGATAGGTTTGAGCTGTTAAAGAAATGGCTTGTGGTAAATTCTCACTTTGCTCTCCAAGTTGAATCATCCAGACTAATGTCTTAGAGAACCCTTTTGAAGATACAAATGCCTCTCCGATACCTTTTCCTTCTCCTTTTATGGACTTGAGTACCTTTTCTAATTTATATTTTAAATATTTATTCCAAATACCTTCTTTAGTTAGCTCTAAACAATAAATAGTGTTACTTTCTTCTTCTATTAAGGCAGAGAATAATTGGCAAAATTGTATCTCTGCCTTTTTTCGCCATAGCTGACCCCAAAATGGTAATAGCAAAAATACTCTTTCTACTGAGACTATCAATCTTCGAGTTAATATAAGCACCAAAAATATTATCCCAAAGATAAAAAGCAGTGGGAAAAGATACTCTGTAAAGAAAGCAAAATAGTTAAAAACAATCCTGGTTGTGTGAGGAAGTGGACATTCAAATGCTAAATAGATATTCTCAAAAGTTGACATGACGAAACTCGAAATAAAAACAAATATTCCTATGGCTATGAATATTAGTTGGGCAGGGTAGACCAGGGCAATACCTATCTTTTGTTTTATTTGTCTTGTTTGCTCTAAATATTCTGCTGAAAGATTTAACATTCTGGGTAAATTTCCACTTTGTTCGCCTATCTTAATCATTGGTAGGTATAATTCAGGGAAAAGTCGAGGATGTTTTTTGAATGCTTCAGATATAGAACTTCCCTCTTCTATATCACTTATAATCCTTTTGATTCCTTTCATAGAGAATCGTGGTAGGTCTTGAGTTAGAATGGCCAATCCTTCTGTTATGGGCAAATCCATCTTAATCATTAATGCCAGCTGTCTAATAATAGTAATCAAGGTATGTTGTGAAACTCTAACTTTAAACCAATAGTTTAAAATATTTATTAACTTTAGCCACCTGAATATGTGTCTCATTGAATTACCCTCAAAATTTCCTCTAAAGTGGTGATACCTGCTAATGCCTTTTCCATGCCATCTTCTTTTAATGTCTTCATTCCTGTTCCAATTACCTTTTCTCTTAACTCTCTATCAGCTATCCTGTTGGCAACCAATTCTTCTATTTCTTCAGATACGACTAATAGTTCAAACAATCCAGTTCTACCTTTGTATCCTGTTCCATTGCATTTCTGACAACCTTTAGGTTTAAAGAAATTTTGGTTTTTAGTTTCCAGTTTTCCCAATAACTCTTGTGCTGGTTGGTAACTCTCTTTACATTCTGGACACAATCTCCTGACTAACCGCTGAGCTAATACCCCGGAAACTACAGAGGCAACCTGATAAGACTCAATCCCCATATTGATAAGTCGTGAAAACACACCTGTAGTTAATCCACTATGAATAGTGGTTATGACTATATGGCCTGTAAAACCAGATTGGATAGCAATCTCTGCTGTCTGGTAATCACGGATTTCTCCAAGCATAATTACATCCGGGTCCTGTCTTAAAATAGAGCGTAATCCTTGTGAGAAGGTAAATCCAGCGGCAGGATTGACTTGTGTTTGAGTAGCAAACCCTAAATCATGTTCTATCGGGTCTTCACAGGTAGTAATATTGACTCTATCACCAACTATATCATGAATATATTTCAAACCAGCATAGATAGTAGTTGTCTTACCACTTCCTGCAGGACCTGTCAGGAGAATCATTCCTTGCGATGAAGTCAAAAGCCTTTGTAGTTCTTTTCTCATATAATCTGAAAGGCCTAACTCATCCAAAGTCAAAAATTCCTCTTTCCCTGAAATTACCCTGATTACTGCCTTCTCACCATGAAGAGTAGGTAGGAACGAAACTCGCAGGTCGCCATCTTGAGTTATAATTCTACCATCCTGGGGTATCTTCTTCTTATAAATAACTAATTTTGATATTACCTTCAGGCGTGAAATTAATTGGTCTTCTATATTTTTGGGTAATTTCGCTAGATCATGTAAGATACCATCTATCCGATATCTTACTTTAAGGCTATCTTTTTGAGGCTCTAAATGAATATCACTGGCATAATTATTAATAGCAGATGAAAGCAGATAGTCAACTACCTTACTTATTTGTTTTTCATCTCTTTTAAGAATTTTATTTATTTCTATTTCAATTTCTTTTAAATCCATAAAAGATATTCTAACAAATACTTTATTAAAAGTCAATAATTTTTCTGCATGAGCAGTAACTGCTCAGTTAACGATGGGGTAGAGATTGGTAGAGATGGGTGGAGATCAGGTAGAGATTTATTGTTTTCTTTACCAATCTCCACCTAATCTCCACCTAATCTCCACTTTTTACACCAATTACTGAGCGGTTACAATAATGGGTAATGCCTGATAACTGAGGCATTACAAAATAAGGAAGGAATAAGTGGCAAAAGCTAAGTGGACAATAGCCATAGATGGTCCTGCTGGGGCAGGAAAAAGCACTGTGGCTAAATTAGTCGCTAAAAGATTGAAGATTAAATATATAGACTCGGGTGCTGTTTATCGTGCTATTACCTGGAAAGCTATCGAGGAGAAGATTGACCTCAATGATAAACTGGCGATAATTGAACTCACTAAGGGAATTAAGATTGAATTGCGCTCAAAGAAAAGGGTATTTGTGGCTGATAGGGAGGTTACAAAAGAGATTAGAAAACCCATAATTGACCAAAACATCTCCCTGGTGGCTAAAAATGAGTGTGTTCGGGAACAGGTAGTTAAACTACTTCAGGAATTAAGTACCTCAGGTGGGGTAATTATGGAAGGAAGAGATATTACTACTGTTGTTTTACCTCAGGCGGATATAAAATTTTATCTTGATGCAGATGTTACGACAAGGGCCGATAGAAGATACAAGGAATTGTTGGCTAAGGGAGAAAAGGATATAAACCTTACCCAGATTCAACAAGAAATCGAATATCGAGATACACAAGATAAGACAAGAACTACGGGTCCATTAGTCAGAACTAAAGACGCTATTTATTTTGACACCTCTAATCTAACGATAAAGCAAGTTGTGTCTGCTATTATTGCGAAGGTGAAATATTTTCATAGACTTAATTGGGATAATAAATTCTATTCGATACTATATTTCATAGCTGTTTTTCTTTTTAAGATATTGTATAACCTTAAAGTTACAGGGCAAGAGAATATTCCCTTGGCTGGTGGTGTCCTGATTGCGGCAAATCATGTCAGCTATGCAGACCCGCCGGTGATGGCTGTGGCTTTACCACGACAGACATATTATGTAGCCAAAGAACAACTCTTTGAGCACCCTTTTCTTAGATGGTTATTCAGGAACATAAATGTATTTTCTATTAAACAATCTGGTGCCAGCCCACAAACCTTTAAAAAGATTTTGAATTTATTGGAACAAGGAAGGGCAGTAGTGATATTTCCTGAGGGACAACGAAGTTTAGATGGTAAATTACAAGCCGCAAAACCCGGCATAGGAATGATGATAAGCAAGGCTATGGAAAAATGTCCTCAAAGCAAGATTATTCCAGCTAAAATATTAGGAACAGATAAAATTCTACCAAGGGGAGCAAAATGGCTTAGGTCTGGTAATCTTGAGGTAAGATTTGGAAAACCAATTGATGTCCATCAACTTGCTGATTATTCTTCTAAGGAAAAATATCAGGCTATCGCCGATGCAGTTATGGAAAGAATAAGTAAATTATAGAATTTATAAGTCTTATAAGTCCTATAAATCCTATAAGGCTTAGAAAAAAAATATGAAAACACATAAGATTCATTTAGCCTTTTTATGGCATTTTCATCAACCAATGTATAAAAATGTTATTGAGCAGCAAAAGGGTTCATACTATATGCCCTGGGTGAGATTACATTCTACCCGCGACTATTTTAGTATGGCATCTATGCTCAAGAAGTATCCTATGATCCATTCAACATTTAACTTTGTGCCTTCACTATTATGGCAGATTGAGGATTATCTTAATAATTCGGCTACGGATAGAGAGTTAGAACTATCTTTAATCCCGGTTTCTAAATTGTCTGCATTCGATAAAAACTATATCCTCAGGCATTTCTTTGATGCAAATTATACTACCCATATCGAGCCATATCCTCGATATAAAGAATTACTGGAAAAAAAACAGGCTAAAAAGAGATTTGCTCATCAGGATTGGCTTGACCTGAAGGTCTGGTTTAATTTAAGTTGGTTTGGAGAGGAATTTAAACAAGGTGAGGTTCGATTGTCTGATTCAAGCATGATAACTGTTGAAAATTTTATTGAAAAGGGTAGGGGATTTAACGAGGAAGATATGTGCCAAATAGTGGAATTGCAGTATAAAATTATGGGAAATATCATCCCTATTTATAAGGAACTTCAAGAAAAAGGGCAGATTGAGGTTTCCACTACCCCGTTTTATCATCCGATTATTCCCTTAGTTTATGATACCAACCAGGCAACCATAGATAAAGAAGGGTTAAAATTACCACTACGATTTTCAAGACCAGGGGATGCAAAGGCTCAGATTAATTTAGCGGTAAAATATTATTCAAAGGTATTTGGCAGACTACCCCGAGGGATGTGGCCATCAGAGGGTGCGGTGAGTCAATCTACGATTCATCTCTTTGCCCAGGCTGGTCTGAATTGGATTGCTTCTGACCAGGGGGTGTTGCAAAAATCGGGTAAATATGGCTATGAGGCTTATAAACCTGAGGTCTTATGTTCACCTTATTTAGCTGTGGATGAAGAGAAAAATTCGAGGATAACGATTTTCTTTCGTGAGACTAAATTATCTAATGTGATTAGTTTTGACTATCAGGGATATAAAGATTATGAGCAGGCGGCTAAGGAATTCATTAATTGGATAAAGGTGGAATTTGCAGAAAAGGTAGCGGGTAAAGATAAGATTTTAACGGTAATCCTTGATGGAGAAAATCCCTGGGGCACTTATCGTCACAGCGGGATAGAATTCCTTAATGCCCTTTATAAAAATTTATCCGCCAGTAAAGATATTGTGACGGTAACCTTTTCAGAATACCTCACAGGCAATAGCCAACGGGGTATTTTAGCCCATCCGCAACATTGTCAGAATCGTGTTTATGACTTGTTTTGTGCCAGTTGGATAGATCAATTTGGCTCTTTACCGGGAAATGACATGGGAACATGGATAGGAGAAGAGGAAAAAAACAAAGCCTGGGAATTGCTTGGTTTGGTGAGGAATGACCTGGATAAAAAGGGAATTAATCCAGATAAATATCCAGAGGTATTTGAGTCTATTTATGCGGCAGAGGGAAGTGATTGGTTCTGGTGGTATGGAAGTGATTATTCAAGTGGTAGAGATGCCCAGTTTGATATATTGTTTAGAAATCATTTAAAGAATGTCTATCTGAAATTAGGTGTTAGTCCACCGGAGATACTTGATAAACCTATTATCCATAAGTTGAGTAATTATGAATTATGAATTATGAATGAAGGAAAAAGAAGACAATAAATTCTTAATCTTATAATTTATAATTCATAATTTATAATTATACGAGGAGGTTTGGAAGATGAATAAAAGAAGGGTAGAAGAGATTTGTACCAAAATAATTGGATGGACTTTTTTGGTTACATTGTTTGTAGTCCCGCTTTATTTTGATACCCAGATAAGGGGTGTATTCGATGTTTGCAAAATGACCTTTTTGCGAATATCTTCACTAATTATAATCTGTGTCTGGTTACTCCGGATAATTTTAACCAAAGAATGCAAATTTATTCGGAGTCCATTAGATTTACCTGTTTTAGCCTATCTTTTGGTGAGTATTACTGCAACGATATTTTCGGTTGACCCATTTACAAGTTTAGTCGGTGCTTATAAAAGGCATGAGGGATTAACCACAACGATTAGTTATGTTTTGTTATTTTTTACCGCAACTAATTTTCTACACAATAATCGAAAATTACTTCATCAGGTAGTTTATGTGGGAATTGGGGTTGGGTTTATTGCCTCTCTTTATGCCCTAATTCAAAGGGCAGGGCGTGATCCGATTTCCTGGGCCTCAGATGTGACAGAGCGAGCTGTATCCACCTTTGGTAACCCCATATTTTTGGGTTCATATTTAGCTATGCTTATTCCCGTAGCGATGGGATATTTCTTTATAAAAGAACAAACTCAAAAAATCATCATAAAGAAAAAGGATAAGAAGAAAAAAACTATGCCAAGAGATGTCCCTGATACAATAAAGGTTTGGTTGTTAGGTCTGGGGATGATTGTAATGTACATATCTTTCTTTTTAGCCAAAAGCCGTGGTCCTTTTGCAGGTTTATTAATAGGGCTAATGGTTTTTACTGTTTTAATAGCGATTTTATGGAGAAAAAAGGGATTTTTAGAGAATCGAAAAAAAATTATTGTCTTTGGAATCGGATTTTTCATATTGACTGTTTTCCTTTCACTTCAACCAGGTTCATTAGGAGAACGAATTTTTTTATCCCTTAAATCGGCTCAGGAGGAAAAAGGTGAAATGCTTGAAAAAATCCTCACCCCACCAGGTGTTACTTCACAACATACTGACAAAAGTGCTACTTCTCAATCTGAAGAAAATTGGTTAGAAAATAAACTTATAGGGGCAATTGGTTCAAGATATTTTATCTGGAAAAATTCGAGCATAATTATGATAAAATATCCTCAGGATGGACCAATCCGTGGACCACTTACCTTTCCTTATTGTGGGCTGGTATTTGGTGTAGGGGTAGATACGATGAAATGGGTCTATCCTGCCTTTGAATTGCCCGGGATGGAACTATTAGAAGGGGCTAATACAGATTACGATAGGGCACATAATGAGGTGTTCGATACCGCTATTACAAGAGGTCTGGTTGGATTGGCGATTTATTTCTGGATATTAGCCGCTTTTGTTTTTTGGGCAATTAAGGGATATCGTCAGGCATCATCAGAGGCGGATAAATTAATTATAACAGGATTTCTCTCTGCCTGGGTAACCTATATTATCCAGAATCAATTTGCCTTTGCCGTCATTTCCTTTACCCCTTTTTACTGGACTTTAATGGGTATGACCATGGTTATTTGTGGCTATACAACCCAGTCTTGCGAAAAGGTAAAAGAGGATATTCATAAAAAACCTTCTCTTCCCACGCAACTTACATCTGCTCAAATTTGTTTGTCTATTTTAGTTATAGGCATCGTGTCTATCCTGGTCTATTTTTCCCTTTTACCTTATCGGGCGGATTACTACTTTAATAAAGGAGAAAAGGCTATTCATGACAAAGATTTAGATACCGCTTTAGCGATGTATGAACAGGCAGTTAAATATGACTTTAGAGAAAGACATTATTATGGTGAGTTGACCTATACCTATTATAAAAAAGCCGATTCTATTCCTATGAATCAAATAGAATTAAAAAAGGAATGGATTAGAAAGGCATATAATCGTGTTCAGGATGCCTTTAAGGTCAATCCTCAAGATGGTTATTTTTATAACATCTTAGCCGCTACTTATGCCTTAGAATATGACACGGGGTCTAAAACCGCCAAACAAAAGGCTATTGATGCCTATTATAACGGATTGAAATATAATATAGTTTTTGCCGAACCACTTAATAACTTAGGGGTCTTATATTCCAAGGATAAAGAGTATGATAAGGCTATTGCGGTCTATAAAAAGGTAGCGGATATGAGACCAAATGATGGAAATGCCAGGGTCACTGTGGCCGATATGTATTTCAGGAAAAATGATAATGAAAATGCAATTGATTGGCTGAGACAAGCTATTCTGACTGACCCACAATCAATTAATGCCCATCATAGATTGGGAGAGATATACTTTAACCAGGGAAAATTTGATGAATCGGCAAAGGCATTTAAAGAAATAGTCAAGATAGACCTTAAAAATATCGATGTTCATCGTGATTTAGGTGCAGCTTATTTTCGAGATGCAGAAGATAAAAGAATGAAGGGGAAAAATAATGAGGCATTCGAGTTGTATCGTCAGGCAAAATATGAATTTGAGCTATATCTAAAATACCATCCCGAGGATGTCGGACTCAGGCAGATAGTAGATTCTATTAAAATTTGAGTGGTGTCCGTGAATAGCTAACTTGTGTAAAACAAGAGGATAAATTCATTTTAA
>JASEHU010000169.1 GCA_030018635.1 bacterium | reverse complement strand
CACAAGGATAAAGGGATAAAGATAACAATTATTGGAGAATCAAAGGCTCAGTTGGGAAAGGATGATATAGATGATTTGCTGGAATTATCAGCGAAATTGAAGAGAATTGATAAAGAAGAAGAATTCCTTCTGGCGATAACACATTATGCCAGAGAAACAGTGGTTGAATATGCCAGGGAAAAAGGCGTGGAAGTAATTCAGAGTTTTGAGTGGTGATTGAAAGAATGAATATTAATGCCTTAACAAAGATAGTAGGATTGATTGGTTACCCAATAGATTATACCCTCTCACCAGATATGCACAATGCCGCCTTTAAGGAATTAAATCTGAATTTTGTCTACCTTCCCTTTAGAGTTAAATCCGAAGACCTACCTTTAGCCATTAACGGGTTGTCTGCCTTAAATATAGTCGGGGTAAATGTGACCATACCTCACAAAGAATTGGTCATGAAATATCTGGATGATTTATCAGAAGAGGCAGGTATGATTGGTGCGGTAAATACTATTTGTGTCCAGAATGGGAAATTGAGAGGGGATAATACTGATGGCAAAGGATTTGTCGCCTCACTAAGAGAGGAATTGAAGGTTGACCCCGCTGGTAAAAAGGTTTTTATTCTGGGTGCAGGTGGTGCGGCCCGGGCCATTGGCTTTTCATTGGCTAAGTTAGGTGTTAAAAGAATGACCATGACGGATATAGAGATGCCCAAGGCAGAAAGGCTGTCGGCCGATATTAAACATCATTTCCATGGATTGTGGTTAGATACCGTAGGGTTAAATGATAGGAAATTTGAAGAGAATGTTTTGGATTGCGATATCCTGATTAATGCTACCCCTTGCGGTATGCATCAGGATGACCCGTTATTAATCAATCCCGATTGGTTTTCTTCAAACCAGGTTGTCTATGATATTATTTACAATCCAGGGCAAACCCATTTACTTAAAGCGGCAAAGGAAAAGGGTTGCCTTACCCAAAATGGGCTGGGTATGTTAATTCATCAAGGGGCGTTATCATTTGAACTCTGGACAGGGGAAAAAGCCCCTATTGAGGTTATGCGTCAGGCAATAGTGGAAAGTAGGAAGTAAGAAGTTAGAAATTAGAAGTAAAAAGAACATAGGATGAAGTCTTCTAACTTCAAGGAGGTTACAATAAAATGTTTAAAGGTTCAATCGTAGCTTTAGCTACACCATTTAAAAATGATCAGGTGGATAAGGAGAGGCTATTAAAATTAGTCGAGTTCCATATTCAGGAAGGGACTGACGGCATAGTGCCTTGTGGGACAACAGGCGAATCGGCTACCCTTTCGCATGAGGAACACAAAGAGGTTGTAACGAGGGTAGTAGAGGCAGTAAATAAAAGAATACCGGTAATTGCCGGTGCAGGCTCAAATTGTACCCGCGAATCGGTTGAGTTAGCCCGTCATGCTAAAAAGGTAGGTGCTGACGCCATACTGGCTGTTACACCCTATTACAATAAACCTACTCAGGAAGGGCTTTATGCACATTATGCCGCTATTGCCAACGAAGTGGATATTCCGCTAATTCCTTATAATGTTCCAGGTCGAACCGGGGTGAACTTACTTCCGGAAACTGTAGCCAGATTAGCCATGATTGATAATATTGTCGGGATTAAAGAGGCATCGGCTGATTTAAGGCAACAAAGTAAAATCGTTGAACTTTGCCGCCATGATTTTGCTTTACTCTCAGGAGATGATTTTACCCTGCTGCCAACACTATCAATTGGCGGCGTTGGGGTTATTTCCGTCGTAGCCAATATTATTCCAAAAGATGTAGCCAATTTGGTTAGGGAATTTAACAAAGGAAATTTCGAGGAGGCAAAGAAACTACATTACAAGATATTTCCAATATGCGAGGCAATGTTTATCGAGACAAATCCTGTGCCGGTCAAAGAGGCATTAGGGATGATGGGTATGATTTTACCTGAGGTCCGATTGCCGTTAGTGCCTTTAAGAGACACAAATCGAGAGAAGGTGCAGGAAGTTTTACATACATACGGATTAGTTTGATTAGAGGGACAGCGACCATTTTTTAAGGAGACTAACTATGTCAAATGAATTTATTATTTTAGCAGGAACAGCTGCAACTATAGGATTTGTTCATACTATTTTAGGCCCTGACCATTATTTGCCCTTCATTGTTCTATCTAAAGCAAGACGATGGAGTAACATTAAAACAGCGGTGATTACACTTCTATGCGGAATTGGGCATGTATTAAGCTCTGTTGTTTTAGGATTTATAGGCATTGCTATAGGAATTGCTGTTTTTAGATTGGAAGCGGTTGAATCATTTCGGGGTGAATTAGCCGCATGGTTTCTTATTATATTTGGGTTTGCATATTCCGTTTGGGGAATACATCAAGCGATTCGTAACCGACCCCATGAACATTTTCATCTACATGAAAGTGGAGATGAACATTTACACCCTCATAAGCATATTGAAGACCATTCTCATGTTCACATCTCAAAATTTGGCAGTTTAACCCCATGGATTCTTTTTATAATATTCGTATTTGGTCCATGTGAACCATTGATTCCTCTTGTGATGTATCCGGCAGCCAAGGGTAATATGATAACTATAGTTATGGTCACAGCAATATTTGGATTGACGACTGTTGGAACTATGCTAAGCATAGTTTGGGTTTCATTATGTGGATTGTCAATGTTACCACTTCGCAAACTTGAAAGATATTCTCATGCATTGGCTGGCTTGACAATTTTTCTCTGCGGAGGTGCAATCAAGTTTTTAGGACTATGAGAGTTACCGAATACCAAATACCACTTATCACCTTTATCTTGAGGTTAATGATGATAAGGCATTTTGGGCAGGGAAACCTTGTGGGGTCAAACCTTGGGTTTGACCCCCTGACCCATTCTTTCTGAACTATATATAAAATCCACTACTGTCAACCACGATTAGGTTTGTTGTAATGAATAGTATTAACTGGCTCCTCGGGTAGGGCTCGAACCTACAACCTAGCGGTTAACAGCCGCTCGCTCCACCATTGAGCTACCGAGGAATATAATATTATTATAATTCTTAATTCCTTAGTTGTCAAGAAAAAAATATTCATCCCACATAATCCCTCAGTTAATAGTTGATAATCCATTAGTTATCAGGTTACAATTACAATTTTCAATTTTCGATTTTCGATTTTGGATTGAGGAATTTTAATATCCTCAATCCAAAATCCAAAATCGAAAATCGAAAATTGTCAAAGGGGGAAACAAAGAAATAAAATTCTTCATTTCCCCCTTTTTTATTTCTCTTTAGGGACACCTATCTCGACTCATCCAATTTAGCAAATATCATTCTACCGGCAGTTGTTTGCAAAACTGAAGTTACATTAACCTTAACCTTCTGTCCTATAAAATCCTGTCCATTATCAACTACAACCATTGTCCCATCATCTAAGTAACCAACCCCTTGAGTAAATTCTTTACCTTCTTTGATAATATGGACATTCATCTCTTCCCCGGGTAGAACTACAGGTTTTAATGCCTCAGACAATTCATTTATATTTAATACTTTAACCCCTTCTAATTCAGCTACCTTATTTAGATTAAAGTCATTAGTAAATACCTTTGCCCCCTGCACCTTCCCTAACTTAACTAATTTAGCATCTACTTCTTTAATCTCAGGAAAATCGGTTTCGTCGATTTTAACCGGAATATCAATCATCTTTTGGATTTTATTAAGAACATCCAACCCTCTTCTGCCACGGTTTCTTTTTAACCCATCAGAAGAGTCGGCAATCTTTTGCAACTCCTTTAAGACAAACCGGGGTATAACCAGAGTCCCTTCTATAAAACCTGCCTCACATATATCCGCAATCCTACCATCGATAATTACACTGGTATCTAAGAGCTTGTCCTTAAAGATAATTTCCTCTTGTTTACCTTCCCTTACTTGAGGTTTTCCAAAGGTAAACATGCCTAATATATCTTCTTTTTTATTTATGGCAATAACCATTCCTAAGTAACCAAAGGTTAGACATAAACAAAAATATAAATAAGATAAGAGGAATTCTGACGACATAAACAAATAGTGTATAGGCAATAAACTGGCTATTATTAATCCAATCATTAACCCTATGGAAGCAATAACCACATTTACTCCTTGAGTCCGAAGCAAGCCTATCTCTAACAAGATAATTATAACCCCAAACCCTGAGCCGGCTAAGGTTCCAATTAAATATTGATTATCCAGAGAACCTATAAAATATCCTGCTGCTGTTGAAAAAAGCACAAAGAGAACCCTACCGAAAATCCTTATGTTCGATACATATTTCATTATTTTTTCACCTCCTTTGATATGAAATAAGTGAAAAGTGAAGAACTAACAACTTTTCACTTATTACTATTCACTTTTCACTTATTACTATTCACTATAAAAAAGGCACAGAAGAAGTATAATTTTTCCTCTATGCCCATAAAATCTTTTCTTAATAAATATTAATATAATAGATTACATTTTATTAAGGTAACTTACAAATTTATAATATTTCTTCAATCATAGTTATTACTTCTTGAACAGGTGTCTCCTCGGCAAAAGATAACTCACTAACAATCATTGAAAATGCATTATCAAAAAGTTTTTTTTCTATAGATGATAAACCTCGTATTTTATGGCGTAAAGAAAGATTTTTAGCTACTTCAGCTACTTTATAAATACAGCCACTTTTCATTTTGTCTAAATTATTTGCATGTCTTACCCTCCAATCAGAGGAATAATCCTCTGTTATAACTTCGTTTCTTAAAACATCTATTACCTTTGATACCTCGTTTCTTTGAATAACCCCTCTTAATTTTATCCTCTCTACCGATGAAGCAGGAACCATCACCCGCATTCTATCCATCAATAATTTTAAAATATAATAGGTTTGTCCTTTTCCAAGTACCTCATGTTCTTCAATTGCTTCTATTGTTCCTGCTCCATGTAAAGGGTAAACAATCTTATCGCCTACATCAAACATTTCTTTCTCCCTTTTAATTTAGATGTCAGGGCACAGATGTCAGAAGTTAGATTATAAAGTTAGATTAGTTCAACTTAATAATATTATACCATACTTAACCTCAAAAGTCAAAAGAAAATTTAAGGTATTTTTCATTTCCTTCGTATCTACTTATGATAAAAGAAGTTAGAAGTTAGAGATTAGAATTGCTGGATTTTATCTCCTATCTCTTAACCTCTATTAGGATATATTGAATGTAGAATATTGAATGTAGAATGTAGAATTATGAAGTTTTAGTATTT
>JASEHU010000168.1:261-5318 GCA_030018635.1 bacterium | reverse complement strand
AGATGTTGTTAGGTAAAGAGTTATGTTGATTTTCGACCTAAGAATGTAGCCACTAAAAGTTTAATATTTCTAAAAATAACCACTAAAAAGGACTTGACTTCTTATGTTTTTTGTAGTAAAATTACAATCTATAACTTATTTTACAGGAAAAGGTTAAGATGTAGCCACTATAGGAGAAGATTAAAAACTATCTTAAGTAATTATGCTGCAATTATTTATACCTTATCCTCTTGTTGGAACATCCGTTAGAAGTTCTTCTCTTATTTTGGTTCCAATATGAGGGGTTAAGACAAACCGTTGATAAGCATAGCACTTTAATTTTTTTAAAGCATTGAGATTTGCTCTGATTTTTTCCGGCGTATCATCGGGATTACCAGCGATAATTCCAATAAGAATTATTATTTTATATTTTTGTAGGTATTGGATAGTTTTAATGGACTTACTAACAATTTCTCCTTTTCCTAAATATTCTAAGTTTTCTTTCACAACATTTTCAACTCCAAGGAATACTGTATCAAAGCCCGCCTCTTTCATCTTTTCTACTAACCTTTCACTTGAACCAATTCCTTCGCAACTTGCTTGAGTTGCATATCTTATATCATTAAGTCTTGCCTCAATAATTGCATCGAGAAGATTCTCAAATCGTTTAACATTTAGAGTAATGTTATCATCTGCAAAAAAGATATATTTAGCCCCTGCTTCTTTTGCTTTAACTATATCTTCAACAACTCTTTTAATTGGATATGTTCTATATATGCGACCATACATTTGAGTAATACAACAGAACTTACAACTCATAGTACAGCCCCTTGATGTTTCAACAACATCACCAGGAATTCCCCACATATAAAAGTTATTTAAAATTCTAACCTTTCTGTCAGGCAACTTAATTCTCATCAAATCAGTCAAATCCCGCGGTTCGTTATGGATGAATTTACCATTTTGTTTGTACGATAATCCTTTGATTTTAATAAAATCTTTCTCCTCATTTTTTAATACCTGAAGTAGTTCCTTAAAGGTTAATTCTCCCTCTCCCCTGATGATAAAGTCAAATACTTCTACATCGCTACTCTTACTAATCTCATCATAAGCTAATGTGGCATGATAGCCACCTAACACAATTTTTAAAGACTGGATTCAGTATTCTTATAAACTTAGCAATCTCTATTGCCGACTCATATTGGAAAGTCATGGCTGATAAACCAACAATATCTGGATTAAAGTCGGTAATGACTTTCTTAACTGTTTTTCTTACAAAAAATTTTAAATTGGGCTTTAAAATTAGATCTAAAATTTTTACTTCACAATTCTCCACATTACCTGCTATTGACATTAACCCCAAATTAGGCATTTTAGCTGCCCAGTCCATATCATAGACCCTATCTGGCAGAGCTATTAATAATAACTTCATTTTTCTTTCCTTTCTCCTTTAAAATATACCGTCCAGCAATTCACGGTGAACACGATACCTCTAATCGAAAATCAAGGAATGGAAAACTTCGCTCTGGCAAAGGGATTCAAGCTCTTCTATTTAAGACTTGATGCGCCAGTTTTTGGGCTAAATATTACGAAGAAAATATTTTAAAATCGCTCCAAACCCTTATAATAGCACGGGTTTTCTGTTCACCGTGAATTGCTGTTAAAAATTGTGCGAAAATATTTTTTTGCCTGGCATAAAAATAAATGTTACCTGGACTTGTCTTAAATAAGTTTTTAAAACAAAAAACCCAATATGTAGTGTATTTTGATAGTTAGGTGCTAATATATTGTGCCTCAATTCATAATATCAAGCTAAATAACAACATCTGTAATATGCCTTATTTTTTCACCGTGAATTGCTGGAAAACACCGATTACCGATTACCTGTCTTACCCTCTCCAAATCCTCCTTCGTGTCCACCCCAATAGAAGGATAGTTACTTTCAATTACCTTTATCTTATACCCATTTTCCAAAGCCCTTAATTGCTCTAATTTTTCTGCTTGTTCTAAAGGAGTAGGTGGCAATTGAACTAATTTTAACAAAAAATCATGCCGATAGACATAAAGTCCAATGTGTTTATAAATAGGGAAGGTAGGGTTAGAAGGAATAAGTGTGCGAGAAAAGTAGAGGGCAAAATCATCCTTATCGGTGACAACCTTAACTACATCAGGATTAGAGAGTTCACCTTCCTCGGTTATCTTTTGTTTAAGTGTCGCCATACAAATGGTCGAGTCGGTAATAAGTGGTTTAACCGCCTCATCAATTGACGCAGGACAAATTAGCGGTTCATCACCCTGGATATTAACTACAATTTCTGCCTCAAGTTGTGCGGCTACCTCAGCTACCCTTGAAGTACCTGATTGATGTTCTGGCGAGGTTAAAACTACCTCGCCACCAAATTCTTTGACTTTATTATAGATAAGTTGGGAATCCGTAGCAATTATTACAACCTCCAGGCTTTTAGATTTTTTTGCCTGTTCATAGACCCATTGTATCATTGGCTTATCCAAAATTTCAGCCAATGGTTTACCCGGAAACCTTGTCGCTTCAAACCTTGCCGGAATTATCCCCACTACCCTCATACTTTATCCTGGTCCTTCCAGACATTGAAATATCCCAGGGCAAATAATAGCAAAATCACTACCGGCGTTACTATCATCACCCATCCTGTCCACCAATTATAACCCTGCGGAAATACAGAAAAGAAGGTTACTACCCCGGTGCTGATCCAGACTAATAATAAGAGGACTAAAGAGGCACCCACACGGATACGGAAATTAGTCGCCTTTTTACCAAAGTCAGTGGTTTCATACCAGAGTTGTAATTTAACCAATTCCTCGCCTAATTCCTCCAAGACACCTTTTTGTAGTTTCTCTTTTAACGATTTAATCAATTCGGATAATTCGATAGGTAGGGCGGTCAGTCTCTTTTGTCCGGACATTTCCTCCAATATCTTCTCAATCTGTAAGATACATTCTTCCTTTTGCGGCAAATCAAGTTTTTCATCCTCTTTAAGGGCTAACTCAACATCTTCCAATGGTACCTCAGGGGCAACATACAAGGCTAATTTCACATTTTCCCGTCTGCCTACTGAACGAATAAGACGATATATCCTGGCTACGGAGATGGATTGTTTGTTGATAAGGTCTCTTTTTAATATCCCAATCAACCGCTGGAGTGCCCTTTTAGTTCTTGCAGAAACACCCATTAATTGGTAACTGATAATCCAGGTTACCAGAGCCGTTAAAAACACCCCCAATAAAATCCCAATAAGCAAGATAGCCATGGTTGATATTTGTCCTTGAGTGAAATCAATATTCATTTTTTTTTACCCCCTTTTTTTACCTCCAGATTATATTTGTAAGCGTTCAGGTGTCAGGTATCAGCAGTCAGGTAAAGAGACAAAGTTTAAGATAAGGGAAGTTTCTCTCTGATGTATCTCTCTTTACCTGATACCTGAACGCTTACTTATATTTTTCGACAATAGTTTGAATTAAGTTAGTTGTTGACTTACCTTTAATCTCCGGGATGGTTAATACCTGCCCCCCGGCAGAGATAACAATTTCACGCCCTTTTATTTCATCCAGTTGATAATCACCCCCTTTTATTAATACATCCGGCACTAATTCTGAAATTATCCTGGCCGGGTCAAGTTCATCGAATATGACCACATAATCAATGCACATCAAAGCCGAGAGTATTTGGGCCCTATCCTCCTGTGGTATTAATGGTCTTGTCTTTCCCTTAATGGCTTTAACGGAAGAATCACTATTAATTGCCACAACTAAAATATCGCCATAGTTTTTTGCCTCCTGAAGGTATTTGACATGACCCAGATGTAATAAATCAAAACATCCATTGGTAAAGACGATTTTTTTACCTTGTGTCTTGAAATTCGAGATGATGTTTTTTAGTTCATCAATGGTTTTAATCTTGTCGATATTCATAATTTAGCCATTTTCTTGATTTTTTCCTTTAATTCTTCTATGGTTAATGTAGCCGTGCCGACTTTTTCGACAACAATTCCGGCGGCTAAATTAGCTAATTTAGCCGCTGTTTTCATTTCGATTTTAGCCCCTAATGTTAAGGCCATAACAGAGACAACCGTATCCCCGGCACCGGTAACATCATAAACCTCTTTAGCCATAGTAGGTATATGTGTAATTTCATTGTTTTGTTCGAACAGGGTCATCCCATCTTCTCCCCTGGTAATAAGTGTTCCTTGACATTCTAATTTTGACAATATTTCCTGACCGGCAATAATCAAAGATTCTTCATCAACAATCTTTTTATGGGTCAAATTTTCTGCCTCATGAAGATTAGGGGTTGTTACGGTTACA
Organism: bacterium; assembly: GCA_030018635.1. Lineage (GTDB taxonomy): Bacteria > UBA9089 > CG2-30-40-21 > CG2-30-40-21 > SBAY01 > SBAY01. The sequence continues at coordinate 998 of JASEHU010000168.1, read as the reverse complement.
CCTTTATAACTCAAGAAATGACTTTCTTTGGGGTCAACTATTATAGGGATATTATATTTTTTGCCAAGTGGTATGATTTCTTCCAATAATCTCGGGTTAATTACCCCTTTACCATAATCAGAGATAATAATACTGTTAATATCATTTATAACCATTCTACAAAAACTCAACATTTGTTTACAAACCCACTCATCGATATTTTTCCGTTGTTCACGGTCAACCCTGACTACCTGTTGAGAATGAGCGATAATTCTTGATTTTAATGTCGTGGGTCGCTCACTATCAATAATTACTCCATCGGTTTCAATGCCTTTTGACTTAAAATCTGCCAGCAATCTCTTGCCTGTACCATCATCACCAATTACCCCGACAGGATATATTTTTCCACCTAAGGCGTAAATATTATTGACTACATTTCCAGCACCGCCCGGTGTGTAGGTAATTGAGGTTACATCGATAACAGGAACAGGTGCCTCTGGAGAGATACGCTCTACCTTTCCATATATAAATTCATCTATCATCAAATCCCCTATGACTAACACCTTTATATTTTTAAGTTTATCCACATTATCTTGTAATTTAATCATTTAAACCCTCCTCTAATAATTTTCGATTTTCGATTTTCGATTTTCGATTGAGAAATCTTATATCCTCAACCTTCAATCCAAAATCCAAAATTTCTAAACCCTCCTCTAATAATTTTCGATTTTCGATTTTCGATTTTCGATTGAGAAATC
>JASEHU010000168.1:0-162 GCA_030018635.1 bacterium | reverse complement strand
CTTATATCCTCAACCTTCAATCCAAAATCCAAAATTTCATATCTTAAATATTACCAGATTGTATCGAATTCGTCAAGAGAAATTTTAGGTTAGAGATAATCCCTCAGGGGTGCGTGTAATAAAAGTGGGTAACCTTTTTCATGTGTAAGAAGGGGGATATGG
>JASEHU010000167.1 GCA_030018635.1 bacterium | reverse complement strand
CTCCTGAATTCTGACTACTGGAGCACCCACAATATCAAATGTTATGAACCACTAGCTATTTGAACAACCTGTTTTTCACCCATTCCATAAACCAGAACATCTACCTTCGCATCTAATAAAACAGATCGTCTGACTTTATCATCCCAATAATCGTAATGAGCCAGTCTTCTTAAACTCGCCTCTATACCTCCCAAAACAATAGGGGTATCAGGAAAAAGCTCTCTTATTTTATTGGCATAAACAATTGTTGCCCGATTAGGTCTTAAGCCAGGTTTGCCCCCTGGTGAATAATCATCCCTTTTCCTTAGTAGTCTATTAATGGTATAATTACTGAGTATTGAGTCAAGGTTGCCGGCAGTAATTCCAAAAAACAATTTAGGCTTACCTAACTTTAAAAAATCATCTGAATTTCTCCAATTGGGTTGAGCAATAATGCCGACTTTAAACCCGGCATCTTCCAAAACCCTGCCGATAACCGCTACCCCGTAAGAAGGATGGTCAACATAGGCATCGCCTGTAATTAAAATTATATCTAATTCCTTACAATTACCAGGCGAACCTGTTCTTTGTTTTAAATCATCTTTGGATATAGGTAAAAAATTATTATCCATCCTTTCTAAATTCTACCATTGAGTCAGGTATAATGTTAACAGGATTTTTAGTAGGAATGTAATTGGGGAAATACCATACATTACAACCTGTTTTTCTGTTTTACATATTCCATTAGCCCACCAACTTCAACCAATTTCTGCATAAATTCCGGGAATAGTGTTGTGGAATAAGTTTCATCGGTAGATAGATTTTTGATGATACCGGTTTGGAAGTCGATTTCTAATATATCTTTTTCTTTAATTTTATCCGTTTGGTCACATTCAAAGATGGGCAAGCCAATATTGATACAATTGCGATAGAATATGCGGGCAAAGGATTTAGCAATGACACAGGAGACGCCACAGGCTTTAATGGCAATAGGGGCATGTTCACGGGAAGAGCCACAGCCAAAATTCTTATCCGCAACAATAATATTACCTTTTTGGACACCTTGAGCAAATTCCGTATCTATGCCTTCCATACAATGTCTGGCTAATTCTTCGTCTGAGGTAGTATCCAGATAAACAGCTGGAATTATCTCATCGGTATTAATATCCGCCCTGAATTTCCCAAATACCTTACCTGTTATTTTCATTTATCCTCCTGTTTTTAAAAGAATAGGACTTATAGGACTTATAAGACTTATGATTAAAGATTAAAGATTAAGAAGAAACCCCATAAGTATGTCTTTTGCCTTGTCCCCGCCCTCTTTTAACACCTTATTTATCCCTTCGATCAGTTCCGGGTAATTAAACGGCTTGGTAATGTAGAATGCGGCACCGAGGTCATATCCTTTTTTAATATCCTCCGGACGGGAGCGGACAGTTAAAAAGATGACAGGAATGTTTTTTGTCTTATCAACCTTTTTAAGCTTCTCACATACCTCATATCCTGATAATCCAGGCATCATTATGTCTAAAAGGATAATATCAGGCATAACCCTTGAGACAGCTTTTAGCCCCTCAGTACCATCAAAAGCACTGACAACCTCGAAATTCTTCATAGCCAGAAATCTGCCCAGGACATCAACAAATGAGATATTGTCGTCAATGATAGCTACTTTCTTTCTTGTTTCTTCCATTTTAATTTTCCTCCTATTTTTTGAAGATTATAGGTTATATAGGACATATAAGACCTATTCTACCGGTGCAATTCTACCTGCAATCGCCGATGCCGCAGTAATTGCCGGGTTAGCTAAATATACCTCACTCTCCTTATGCCCCATTCTCCCTACAAAATTGCGATTAGTGGTGGCAATACACCGCTCGCCTTTGGCTAATATCCCCATGTATCCTCCAAGACAGGGGCCGCAAGTAGGGGTGCTAATGGCGCCTCCTGCCTCAATGAATATTTCCACTAATCCTTCTTTTACCGCCTGAAGGTAAATTTGTTGAGTGCCGGGGATAATAATTAGCCGGACATCCTTATGCACCTTTTTGCCTTTGAGCACCCGGGCGGCTAATCGTAAATCCTCTATTCGCCCATTCGTGCAAGAGCCAATAACCGCCTGGTCAATCTCCACCTGGCCAACCTGACTTATTGGTTTAACATTAGATGGCAGATGAGGGAAGGCGACCTGTGGTTCTATTTGACTACAATCATACTCCCTGCTCTCAACATATTCCGCATCAGAATCGCTTGAATACATCCTCCATTCCCGTTTTGCGCGTGGTTTAACATATTCAAGGGTAATCTCATCCGGGGCAATAATTCCTGCCTTGCCACCGGCCTCAATAGCCATATTCGACATAGTAAATCGGTCAGCCATGGTCAGTTTGGGGATTACCTCGCCGGTAAATTCCATGGCCATATAATTTGCCCCATCCACACCAATGTCGCCAATGGTATGAAGGATTAGGTCTTTCCCGCCTACCCAGGGGTTGAGTTTGCCGGAACAAACAAATTTAATCGTCTGCGGGACTTTGAGCCAGATCTCACCCGTTGCCCAAACTGCGGCTAAATCCGTAGAGCCTACACCGGTTGAAAACGCCCCTAATGCCCCATAGGTGCAGGTATGGGAATCTGCCCCGATAATTATATCCCCAGTCAGCACTAATCCCTGCTCCGGCAATAGTGCATGTTCAATGCCCATTTGTCCGACATCAAAAAAGTTTTTCACCCCATATTTTTTAGCAAATTGTCGCACAAACTTACATTGTTCTGCACTCCTAACATCCTTGTTAGGCACAAAATGGTCCAGCACCAGCACTACCTTATCCGGGTCAAATAACGATTTAACCCCCAACTTCTCAAATTCAACAATAGCCAGAGGTGAAGTAATATCATTCCCTAAGGCAACATCTACCTTAACCTCGATTAATTCCCCCGCACTTACCTCTTTTCCCAAATGTGCAGATAAAATCTTCTCTGTAATTGTTTTTCCCATTTGATTTAAACCATCCTTTTAATAAATTCTTGAGCTGATTTAAAATAGTGTTCAACATCTTCTAATGAAGGTTCTTCAATAAAAAATGGATACCTTTCTTCAATGTAATAAGGTGTAACCTCTAAACAAAGGTCATAAAATTGCTCAAGGTCTGAATTAAACTTTACCGCTTCATCTAATAGTTCTTTAAGGTCATGAGTAGGCTTTAATTTCCAACCCTTTGATAATAGATACCCTTTAAGATATTTCTCAAGTGCTTGTTGTAAATGTATGGCTGCATCTTCTATATCTTTTTCTTGCATCCGACGATTAACACGCTCTAAATCCCTCTTTGCTTTCTTAAACCAGTCTTCAGGGTATCTGGATTCTTTAGCGGGCATATAACACCTCTCCTTTAGTAGTTATTTCTTCAATGAATTGGTCCCCGATCTCTAACCTCTTAGCTAATTCCTCTGGATTTATAACTATAACATCTAACCCAAACCCTTGCTGAATTGTAAATAGAAGTCGTCTTACTGTAACTATCCTTTGATGAAAAGATTCATTAGTATCTTTAACAATTAATAGGTCAACATCACTATCATCTGTCGGTTTCCCATACCCATAAGAGCCAAATAAGATAATCCGTTCTGGATTATACTCATTTTTTAACTTCTCTACAATATCGTTCTTTATCTTTTTGATAAGAGTTATATTTGCTGGATTCATTATTTGTCTCCAAAAACCTAATCCGTTAATCTCCACTTAGTCCCCTGTGGCGTATCCTCAAGGATAATGCTTGATTTATCCAGTTCAGTCCGAATTTTATCGGCCAGTTCCCAGTCTTTTTTGGCTCGTGCCATCTGTCGAATATTAATTATTATCCCCATTAATTCAGGTGCTAATTCATCCGTTGGTTTCGATGCCACCTCTTTAAACAACCCAAATATCTCCCCACCAAGTTTGTAAATAGTTTCTTGAGCCAATTTAAGTAATGCCCTGGCAGAAAAGCGATTACATTCATACAAGGTATCCATTTTGGAGATAAATTTATTAATTGCCGTAACTAAATCATACAAAGAGGCTAATGCCACCGGTGTATTAAAATCATCGTCCATAGCATAAGTAAATTTTTCTTCTGTTTGTTTAATTGCCTCGTAAAACGCCTTATCCTTTTCCTCAATCTGACTTGGGTCGAATTTAAGTAATGACTTCTGCTCATCAGCGGGTAATCGTCGCACTTCACCATCAAGTGAGGTATCAGATGTAACCTTAAGAAAATCATCCACATTTCGCAAGGTATTATAAAATCGCTCCAGCCCTGCCTTTACCTGGTTCAAATTCTCAAGTGAGAACTCCACCGGGCTTTTATAATATGTCCCAAGAAAGAATAATCTAACTACATCTGCCGAATATTTTTCCAATACATTTTTTGTCAAAAATTCATTACCAAGTGATTTGGACATTTTCTCCTGATTTAAGGTAACCATACCGTTATGAATCCAGAGGTTAGCAAATGTTTTACCGGTATAGGATTCAGACTGGGCAAGTTCATTTTCATGATGTGGAAAGACCAAATCCTGTCCTCCACCGTGGATATCAAAGGTCTCGCCTAAGTATTTAATCGACATCGCGGAGCATTCAATATGCCAGCCGGGTCGGCCTTTTCCAAAGGGGCTATCCCAATACGGCTCACCCTCTTTAGCCGATTTCCACAGGGCAAAGTCGGTCGGGGCTTTTTTGCGTGCATCCACCTCAAATCGTGTTCCATGAATCATCTCATCCACATTCCTACCGCTCAATTTACCGTATTCCTTAAACTTGCTTACCTCAAAAAATACATCTCCATCCACCTGGTAGGCAGAGCCTTTTTCAATCAAAACACTGATAAAATCAATCACATCCTGGATATGTTCAGTAACCCTCGGATAAAGGGTAGCCCTTTTGATGCATAACTTATCCATATTTTTAAAATACTCATCGATATACCTTTTAGCCAATTCTTCACAAGGTAAATTCCGTTGTTTTGCCCGTTCGATTATCTTATCATCAATATCCGTAAAATTCTGGATAAAGGTTATCTCATAGCCTTTGTATTCCATGTATCTCCGAATAACATCAAAGGTAACATAGCAACGAGTATGTCCCATGTGGCAATCCGAATATGGAGTAAGCCCACAGACATACATCTTTATCTTGCCTTCTTCAATTGGCACAAATTCTTCCTTTTTCCGAGTTAAGGTATTATAAATTTTCAATGCCCTTCCAGTTTAGCCGCCTGAGCGACAAAAGATTTATCTGAGTGAGGAGCGGTTTGTAGAACGTACTGGCCCAGAGCATAGTTTAAATCGGCACTAGAAAATTTTC
>JASEHU010000166.1 GCA_030018635.1 bacterium | reverse complement strand
TGCAATAACGAGGCAAGCCTCTTAAAATGAATTTATCCTCTTGTTTTACACAAGTGAGATATTCACAGACACCACCGAACTTTGAACCTTGAACCCTTTTATATCGAGAAATTCCTGAAATCCTATAAGGATTAATTTCATCCTTAACAAGGAGAAGGAGACCAATGAATTGGCTTTGGAAGATATTGACTTATGCAGGAAGTATTTTTTATATCGTGAGTCCAGTTGATGCCGTATCGGATTTCTTTCCTTTTATAGGAAGGATTGATGATTTAATTGTCTTAGCCTTAGCTATTTGGTTTATTAAATGGTACCTGCCTCGATATAGATATTCAACCTACCGACAAAGAACTACCACTTCCGGGAAGGAACAAACCGCATATACCCAATCAGACCGATTTGACGAAGACCCATATACTATTTTGGGTGTATCAAGAAATGCTACGCCAGGGGAGATAAAAAAGGCATATCTTGAGTTAGCCGCTAAATATCATCCGGATAAGGTGAACCATTTAGGTGAGGAATTTAAGGAGTTGGCACATAAAAAATTTATTGTTATCCAAAAGGCATATGAGGAATTAAGGAATGATTAGGGTCATCTGACCCCATATCCCTTCATTAGTAAGTAATAAAAAATAATTCTCACACCAAGACACAAAGGACACGAAGAAGAATAATTATAATTCTTGGTGTTCTTTGAGGCTCTGTGTGAGAAAAATTACAATTTAAGGAGGTAAGGTAAAATGATTAGTCTAAAAAAAGTATTAGGTAGTCTGGTGGTTTTGGGGTTGGTAATTAGTGGATGTGGGAAATTCAAGGAATCAGATGTTGACCCAAGATATGAAGTAGGTCTACAAACCTTGCGTAAATCTGTAATTAATGGTGATAGAGAATCTGTCTTAACTCTCATTAAAAGAGGAGTGGATATTAATGAAAAAGACAGTAGTGGATGGACACTCCTACATTATGTGGCTAAAGAAGGACATACAAAAGTAGCTCAGATTCTTATTGATAAAGGAGCAGATGCTAATGCTAAAGGTAATAATTGTGTAAGCGTTCAGGTGTCAGCTGTCAGCTATCAGTTTTAAGGGAGTTAGGGCACACTATGGAAAAGGTGTCCAATCGTGTGGTTTGCTTTTCCCCCGATTTTTCTGGGTTCTGACCAAATGCTGAAAGCTGATAGCTGAATGCTTATCTTACAATTTATTTCTTTAATTCGTAAAATTTGTGGAATTCGTGGTAAAAATTCCTTGACTTTTCTTGAAAATTATGGTAAGGTAAAAGTATCTTTTCAGTTTTTCATTAAAAATGTCGATAAATATTATCAAGGAGGTAAATCTTAATATGGAGAAGAGAAGTAGTTTTTTTTATTTACTCACGGTTTTACTATTTGCTCTAACCTCTTGGGCTTATGGAAAGGAAGCAACGATTAATACTGAGGTAAGTCCTGCCATTATTTCCGTAGGAGATATTTCGGCACAGTGGCAAGGTGTCTTAGAAATCCCAATGTGGGCGAATGTAAATGCCTCTTTAGTTCAAAATACCATTTTGATGGTTGAAGAGAAAACAAATTCATTTCGATTTAAAATTGATTGGCGAGGAAAGAATACCGCAGGGGTTGATGAAAATGCCCTTGTTATTATCAAATTAGAAAAAGAATCCTACCCTTATTCTAATAAATGGAATTTAGTTTATGAAAAGGCAGAAGAAATAATATCGAAGGCTAAAACTGTAGATTTACGGGAATTCTTTACCCCAACTATGGTGCAAAAAGAGGCAGAAGCCAGGTATAAATTTGTCGTGCGGGCTGACTTACCTATTGGTCCTTCAAGTGGAGAAAAGGTTACTTTTATCAATATCCGCTTTTCTTCCGGCTCTACTTACTCTTACCTCCCCTACCTATTACTGACTATTCTCCATGACCCTAATGGCGATAAAAGCTACACCGGGATTGTCTCCCAAACACAAATTGAGCATACATTAGGACTTAAAATTGGCCAGGATTCACTTATCGCAGATACTCAACCCGAATTATTCCTGAAGGCAACTACCGGTAACCTTGTTTTCAAACCATTGTCTCGTAATTCTATCAGGATAATTTATACACCTACTATTGATTTAAAGTCAGAATTAAACTCAACGGATTCCAGTTTGATTGGTCCTGGACTTGGGGATACTTATGTCGTCGCCAAAAATTTGCCTCTAAAACTTAGCTTTTCAAAGGGTGAAAAGGGAATAAAACTCTACTTTAATATTGTTTCACAGGAGGAGGCAGGTCTTCCCCCTGGAAAGGAATTTGATATCGTTACTATTTGCTCGGCTGTCTTGCGTTCTTATGAAGATAACCGACCAATATTTGGTACCTGGAAAAAATTTGAAATAGACTCTGAGTTTCGAACAGAATTGATTAATAAAAATATGGGCTGGGATAATAAAATAACGATTGATGAAAAGGAAAAGGTGCTTGATTTAGGTCGGGTATATTTGAATGCAAAGGAAAAACGAGGTATTCCCTCAAAATTTAGATACAAACAAGAGCCGCAGGTGCCGGTTACATTAAAGGTATCGACCGAGATAAATCCTGCCTTTACACGAGGGGCTAATATTATTACTCAACGCGGGAAAATACCTTGTGAAATATTACTCAATCATGAAATGCCAGGTAAAACAATTTTAGAGAAAAATGTTTTAGTGGGGATTGATGATAAAGATTGTCAGTCTCCTCCAGGGGATTTCTTTACTTACCATGTTTATGTTGACCGTCAGTTTGGAAGTTTATTGTTTATAACTGAGGATGATAAAACTAAACCCGCTGATTTAGATTCACTCCATTGTCGAAGCCTATCTTCTAATCCTAATGAATACTGGACAGGAAAATTTGAAATAAAAGAAGAAGTTGTAGTCGCAGAAGTGCCTGTCCCTAAAAAGGAAATACCTCCTCTGCCAGAGGTAGTAGAAATTCCACCCAAAGAGATACCACCTAAAATTGAAATTCCTTTACCTAAAAAAATTCCTTCTATTCCAAAAGTGCCAATAGAAATACCGTCGGTGAAAGAGGTATCTGTGCCGCAGATACCCGTAACCGAGGAAATTAAGGTAGCGAAGGTTGAGGAAGAGGTTAAGGTAGTCAAGGAAAAGCCGGCGAAGAAGAAAAAACCATCGAAAAAGGTGCCTGAGGTAGATGTTGAAGTTCCACCGGTAGTAGAAGAGGTAAAACCCGAAATTCCCGTAGAAATACCGCCGGTAAAAGAGGTAGTTGTCCCGCAGATATCCGTAGCCGAGGAAATCAAGGTGGCGAAGGTTGAGGAAGAGGTTAAGGTGGTAAAGGAAAAGCCGGCGAAGAAGAAAAAACCATCGAAAAAGGTGCCTGAGGTAGATGTTGAAGTTCCACCGGTAGTAGAAGAGGTAAAACCCGAAATTCCCGTAGAAATACCGCCGGTAAAAGAGGTAGTTGTCCCGCAGATACCCGTAGCCGAGGAAATCAAGGTGACAAAGGTGGAAGAAGAATTTGTACCACCTCAAGTTATTGAGGCTGCCCCGGTTGTAGAAATACCAAAGGTTGTAGAAGAAGTTCCACCTGTCGTCATACCGCTCCCAATCGTAGAAGAGGTAAAGCCTAAAGTTGAGGAAAAGGTTAAGGTGGTGAAGGAAAAGCCCGCCAAGAAGAAAAAACCATTGAAAAAGGTGCCTGAGGTAGTTGTTGAAATTCCGCCGGTGGTAGAAGAGGTAAAACCCGGAATTCCCACAGAGATACCGCCGGTAAAAGAAGAGGTCGCCGTGCCGCCGATACCCGTCGTCGAGGAAATCAAGGTAGCCAGGATTGAAGAAAAGGAGGTAGCATCTCAAGAGGTATTACCTCTTCCCGAAACAGTAACCCCTGAAGTAATACCGCCCGAAGTGATACTTCCCCAATTAACTAATAGCGATTTTAGAGATGGATTAGAATATTGGCAGGAGGTTAAAAAAGGTGGGGGAGATAAGAAAATAGAGATTATCAATGAAGGTGAAAAATATCCAAATGTCTTAGAATTCATACAAAGTAAAGTCAGAAATGAAAAAGGAAAAATAGGGGTTGAACAACGATTAAATATGGATATTTCTGAATATGTTTATCTGGTTGTGAAGGCAGATGTCAAGGTAATTTCCTCCTCGTTGAAAAATGATGGGACGCAAGGAGGAGATTATCCGATTATTATTGAATTAGAATATGAGGATGCCAGGGGAAATATTACCTCATTCAAACATGGATTTCTCTACCAGGCACAAATTAATTATCCAAAAGTTGGCGAACGCATAGCCAGAAATAGTTGGTATTCATGGACATCTCCTAATTTAATAGACCTCATAACGCCAACTCCGCGAGTAATTAAAGGAGTAAAGATTTATGGCTCAGGGATGGAGATTAAAGCCAGGGTAGCAAATCTTCAATTAATCTGCGAAAGGATATTACCCTCTGCTCCAGAAATTCCGGTAATAGCCGCACCAGAAGAGGTGATACCTCAAGAGGTGATACCTCAAGTTCCAAAGGAAGAGCCATTACCAAAGGTAAAAAGAGTTAAAAAGGTTCCAGAGAAAATCATAGCCCCTGCAAAAGTGCTACCTCAAGCTGAAATACCTGTTTCCCCTGTAATACCTACAAAGGTATTAGCTAATGGTGATTTTGCTAATGGATTGAGAAATTGGGAAAAGTTCGAAACAGGTAAAGGAGTAAGTAAAATAGGTGTATCTTTGGATAGTGATGAGTATCCCCATGTATTGGAATGGACAAGGGTAGCTACCGCAGAAGGGAAATTAGGGGTAAGTCAATCGCTCTGGATGCCGGTGGCTGATTATATTTCTTTGATATTAACGGCCGATGTAAAAATCCTCTATTCCTCATTTTTTGGTGATAAATTCGTTGAAGAAATATACCCATTAATTTTAGAATTAGAATATACCGATATCGAAGGAAATACTCGCCTGTGGAAAAAAGGATTCAAATGCCAGGGTAAAATAACTGCCCCTGAGTTGGAAGAAATGGTCAAGGAGAAGGTATGGCAACCATGGACATCTGGAAATCTTATAAGACAACTTTCTCCACGACCAAGTGTAATTACTAAAATAAATATTTATGGTTTCGGATGGGGATTTTGGGTGAAAACAGCTAATATTCAATTAATTGGGGAGTAGAGATTGGAAGTTAGAAGTTAGAGGTTAGAAGTTAGAAATTAAGAGATAGGAGATAAAATCCAGTAATTCTAACTTCTAACTTCTGATAGCTTCTAATTGGACTGGTTGAAAATTTTTTCAACCAGTGCAATCGACATTTATTGACAATTTGTAAGAATTTAGGTAAAATGTAGAATATT
>JASEHU010000165.1 GCA_030018635.1 bacterium | reverse complement strand
AATTTCAAATTTCAAGTCGTGAATGACTACAAAAATTGCAAAAGTTCAGTAATTAGCGATTATCACTCTGACCATCTTCTTCCTCTAATATTTTAATGAATATATCCACTATTTCCGGGTCGAACTGCATACCGGCGCATCTTTTCAATTCTATGATAGCGTTAGATTTAGATAATGCCTTACGATATGGTCTGTCAGAGGTCATAGCATCATAACTATCTGCTATCTCTATTATCCGAGCATCTAAGGTAATATCTTTACCGACAATACCATAAGGATAGCCTTTGCCATCTATTCGTTCATGATGTTGATAAACAGTAGAAAGAATCTCTCCGGGGAAATCTATAGGTGACAGAATCTTAACACTAATCGAAGGATGCTTTTTCATATCATTAAATTCCTCTAAGGTTAATGCACCTGGTTTTAAAAGTATATTTTCACTAACACCAATTTTACCTATATCATGGAAAAGACCAGCTAAGTAGATTTGTCTTTGCTTAGTCGTAGACAATCCTAATCTATCAGCAATAATCACAGCGTAATGGGCAACTTTTTCGCAATGTCCCCTTGTGTAGGAATCCTTTGCCTCAATTGTTTCGGCTAATGATTGAGTAATACTAATTATTCCTTCCCTTCTTAACACAAATAGTCGAATATTCTCAATGGCAATAGTGGCCTGGTCGGCTAAGTTACAAAGCAAGGCTATTTCATCTTCACTATATTTATGAGGTCTTGTTGAATAAATAGTAATTGCCCCCAAAACCCTATTCTGGAAAATTAATGGGACGGAAAGTAGCGAGGCAATATTTTCTTTCTTGGCTCGAATTGAGTCTTCAAGTCGGTTATCTTCATCAATATTACTGACAAACATAGGTTTTTTTTGCTTGACTACCTTACCAACAATGCTCTTTCCAACCCTTATCTCCGTTTTTTTTAAATATTCCTTACTTAATCCAATAGAAGTGGTCATCACCAGAATTTTCCCTTTTTCATCTAACAGTCTGATAGAGCATTTTTTAAGCCCCATACTAGAAGCAGCGGCTTTGACTATGGACATAAGCACCTTTCTTAAATCCATAGTTGAAATAATGGTTTTGTTTATCTCAAATAACCCGGAAATTTCTATATTCTTTTTATCTAATTGATGTTTTTGATAACATAGATTAGAGATAAGACTAACAATAGAAAAAAGATGGGTTTCTCGAGCCACAATATTTTTTTTAGAGATGATATCTATTTCTTTTAATACAGATGTTAATTTAGATACCTCAATTCCTAATTCAGAGGATATTTTTTTAATTTTGGCAGATACCTTTGTCCGGGAAGTGAGCAAACCCTCTACTACTATCAATCCAATCAGGACTTCATCAGTTGTTATTGGTGTAATCAGACAAGAAAGACCAGCAGGGCAAGTTAAACTTGTGGGTTTATTTACTCCCTTTACTTTAGCCAAAAATTCATCGCATCTTTTCGCCCCTTCTTGAGTACTTTTAATGAGCCGACAAAATTTATTTACCTGACCTGGATGGGAATGTGAGCTATCTTTTGGGTCTATAATTACCACCCCTGTTTCAAATGTCTGCCCTAAACTATTCTGAATATCTTTAATCGTAGAGCGGTCAATTAAATCTGTTAATTTAGGATAAATGTCATTTTTAGTCTTTGCAACCATAGTGTAATGTTTTTCCTCCGTTTGTAAATAGATTATAGAACCTTATAACCTTCTAAAATTATATCATAAAATTGGTAATTAGTCAAGAGTAAATTTCAACACGAGTGCGGATTGTAAATATGGGTAGATTTTTATGGCTCATCACGAATTATTGTGGGTAAAGCAAAAAAACTCATTGAAAATTGCAAATTTAGCATTTTAAATTTACAAAGAATTGCTTCTTTCTGCTTTTACAGTAACAATACTTTTAGCAATGCTCGCACATAATTCTTCACATTCCAAATTTTAAATGCTAAATTTGCAATGCTAAATTTGCAATGAATGCCTTTTACCCACTATATTTCGCGAAAAGTCTTATATCCTATCAATCGAAAATTGTCCAGTAAAAAATGTGGGACATGCTAAGCTTAATAAAGGGGGTTAGGGGGTTGTTCCTCTTTTTCTGTTTAACATAATCTGGCATTCCGAACACTATTGCACTTAACCCCTTTCCCTCGTTATTTCCGTCTAAACCCCAACGCCACAAGCCCAACAAATACCAGAAATCCGGCCAGGAACAGATACGGGATTGGGGCTGATGAACCACCTGTAGTCGTGTTCACATCCTTCATCTCATAGCCCTTAACAACCGTCGAAGGTGCGACATCTGCCGAAGGTGCGACCTCTTTTGCCGTTTTTTCCGGCGATGTTTTCTTTTGACTGCCGATGGCCGACAATTGCCGGCTGACTGCTTTTGTCCGGCTGTCGACTGTTGCCCGTGAACCGTGCATGGCATTTGTAGCCTTTACAAGCCCAGTTGCCTTAGATTGTAGTCCCGGCACAGACATCAATACATTAGAGGTAAATTTTGTCAGCGATGGATTGTTGCAGGTGTGGTCACAGCAGGCAAGTCCAACCTCCTGAACGCTTTCAGCATATTCTTTGGCCAGGGTCTCAACAACCTTTTCCTCAGGTTTCCAGTATTTCTTTCTTACACACTCAAGCATCCTGGCGACCACGGATTGATATGCCCACATATTCTTTGAGTCGCGAAACATATCCTTTATCCCCAGTTTATTTCTATCCAGGATATATGTTTCATACATCTCATTCCATTTTGCGGCATCTACTGCCTCAGGTACAGTTACCTGCCAACCCCAGAGGTGTTCTATCACCTTATCGATAAACCTTGTCCCGGCATACCCTTCCTTCATCATGGCTGTTATCCATTCAGGGTTGAGATACCTTGTCCGCATCTCCCTGCCCATCATTTTCTCAAGGGTTTCCTGCATTGGTTTTTTGGGATTCGCCATGTTTGTTACGAAGACCTCTGGCGTTTTACCATCTATTACCCGAATTGCCATAGCCGTAGCGCCGAGATATTGGAAGAAATCGTCGTTATCTAATGTTTGATAGACATTGCCAGAGCGGCTATGAACAGCCATCTTTGAGCCTGAGAGTGCCTCTTTGAATACCTCAAGACTAACATCCTTATAATCCCTCTCTATCTTTTCCCCCCAGAACCCAGCTCCATACAGATGGCTCATGCGCATAAAATATACATCGGCTACCTGTTTTTCATTATCCCATGTGTTGGATAGGGGAATGACATTGGCAAGATTAGTCCCGTAAGCCCCTGATGGAACCGTGAACAATCTCACCCCGGCTATCCGCTCAGCCATATCTTTATGGATGCCTTCTTCTATGAGTTTCTTTTTAACCCTTTGCACATTTAGCCGCAGGATGTTATCCCCTTCATCCTGTTCCCCGGCCAACCTCACAGCCTTATCAAGCAAGTTCATAAGGTTGGAGAATAGGTCGCGATAAAGCCCGGATGGAACAATGGTTACATCAATCCTTTGTCTGCCCAGCTCTAAACGGGGCAGTACCTCAACACCTACTACCTTTCCCCTTTCATCCCACTTTGGCTTTATGCCCATCAGGTACATAATTTGTGATTCCATTACCCCCTCGTGACGGATGGTCTCAACACCCCAGAGGTTAAAGGTAAGTTTGTCGGGATATATGCCGTGTCTTTGTTTGTAGCCTTCAATTAATTCCTTTGCCAGACTTACACCCATCTCGTATGTAGCCTGGGATGGTATCTTTGATGGGTCAAAGGAATAGAAGTTTTTACCGGTTGGCAATGATGCCGGGTTTCTGATGGGGTCGTGTCCCGGACCTGCTGGAATGTATCTGCCAGCAAGGCCGGCTATAAATGAGTCGAGCTCCCTTGGTCCGCTTTTAAGTATCCTTTCCTCCATCTCGGTCAGCCGCCTTTCTCTCTCCTCCTTGCTCAATCCCTCCTCAATAGAAAGTATTGCCTCGGCCGTGCTTTTTCGGTATCTTTCTTCTGGAGATTTTCCAAAGGTATGCAATCCAAACGGTGTTTGTTTCTCGGCTATCTCCTTTATATAATGTTCAAGCATTTCTACATCATCATTTGATTTTATTGTCTCCAGGTTAAGGTCAGTCAATATGCCCATTCTTTTGGCAAGTTTATTAATTTCCACAAGCCTTGATTCAGCCAATGTCGGGCTTTTCTCATTAGCTACAAGATAATCATCGATAGCACCGATCAGCCCTTTTAATTCCTTGTTCAACCCTGCCTTATCAAATGGCGGGGTCATATGGTCAATAACAACAGCCATACCCCGTCTCTTTGCCTGCAGCCCCTCACCCACATCATCCACAATGTAGGGGTAAATATTGGGTAAGTCGTCAATCAATACCTCCGGCGGGTCTTCATCAGTAAATCCAACCTCTTTTCCACAAAGCCATTCATGAGTGCCGTGCGTGCCGATATGGGCAACGGCATCTGCCCCAAACATTTTTTTTAACCACAAATAAAAAGCTATATATTGATGATGTGGTGGCAGGGTAACATCGTGATAGAGTTTTTTTACATCCTGCTCCCATCCTCTTGTGGGCTGTGGTGTGAAAAGGATGTTGCCATATCTGACAGCAGGGATAACAATATTCCCCTGCCAGAGCATGATATTACTACGCTCCACCGTGCCCCAGCTTTTCAAGACAGACCGCTTGAATCCTTCGGGTAATTCCTCGAACCACTGTTTATACAATTTAATAGGGATAAGTACTGCCTGACCGCTTCTGGCCAATTTGTCAATTTCTGCACCAGCCCAATTACCAATATTTCTCCCATGGCTATGAATGTTATCGAAGAGTTTTTCTTTAGTAACCTCCTGGCTGCCAATCTCATAATCCTCTACCTTCAGCCTGTTCAGTATCTCCCATAGGCTCTCTGGCAAAACATTAAGATATGATGCACCGATATTCTGCTTACCAGGTGGATAGTTGTAATAGATGATAGCCACCTTTTTATCCTTGTTAGGCTTGCCCTGAAGATTTATCCATGCCTTCACCCTTTCAACCAGCCTATTTACTCTCTCAGGGATAGGTCTTTCCTCAATATACTCAATCCCTGTCTCCTTATCTATTCCCTTTTCTTTTGAGGCAATGACTGTGGGTTGAATTAATCCACCCAATTCAGAACAGGCTATCTGCCATGTCCTCTCAAGGGTATCAAGACCAACCGGTGACCTCTCCCATTCCTCTTTTGATTGTGTATAAAGGGTAATCGCATTAATCACCGGAACACCCAATCTGCTTAAAACCGGCATGGCGGTTTGAGGATTCATCCCAATCTTTAACGACATACCAATCAGGGCACTTACCCGGCTTAATCCCGCCTCATCGTAGAGATGTTTCTCTTCGAT
>JASEHU010000164.1 GCA_030018635.1 bacterium | reverse complement strand
CCTTAACCTCAACCTTGAGCCTTGAACCTTTTTCAACTGATAACTGAGGGATTACCCCTTTTTCCCTCTTTCCCATTTTTCCTTATTTACACTATCTCTAATGGCTCTTTAGGTACAAAAAATACCGTCCTTAAATCTTCAGAATAGGTAACAGAGCCAATAAGTCGGATTTTGGGATCGGTTGGATTTTGGGTCGCGTCTTGAATCGTTGATGAAAGTATTCCCAATTCAAGATACGCCCCACCTACATTCTGTTACCCACAAGCCCTCCTGTTACCTGACTCTGTTACCCCTCCATTTTTGCTCAGTCCTCCCCAACAATGACAATCTCTTCCTCTAATGTAATCCCAAATTTATCCAACACTTTTTCTTTTATTTTGGCAATCAAGTCTAAAATATTCTCAGCAGAGGCAGTCCCATCATTTAGAATAAAATTAGCGTGTTTATGTGAAACATAAGCCCCACCAAGCCGTAATCCCTTTAATCCTGCCTCGTCAATCAATTTCCCGGCAAAATTTCCTGGTGGGTTTTTAAAGATACAGCCGGCACTTTTAGTCTTAATCGGTTGAGTATTCCATCTTTTTTGCTTATACCCCTCCAACCTATTAACTATACTACAAATTTTGCTTTTTGTCAATAAAATTTCTACATCTAAAATAATATATTTTTTTAGTTGGCTCATTCGATAGGAAAAACCACACTTTTGGGGAGTTAAATTTTCAATTTTCACTTTTTGTTTATCCATTACTCTAACCCTGGTTATGCAGTCACCAATGGTTTTTTCCGCCACACCTGCATTACCGATAACTGCCCCCCCAACAGTTCCAGGAATACCAACAGCGAATTCTAACCCACTTAATCCTTTGGCGGACGCCCAATTAACCAACCTTGTCAGGGGAACACCTGCTCCGATAATGATACCCCTGTCACTGACCTTTATCCTTTTAAATTCACCAACCAACTTGATTACTACCCCTCGAATCCCGTTATCTCCGACTAAAAGATTAGTCCCCCCACCAAGGATAAAATAGGGTGTACCGGATTGATACACAAGTTCAACTATCTTTTTTAATTCTTCCTCATTACCTACCTCTATAAAAATATCTGCCGGTCCACCTATCCGCAAAGAGGTATGTGAACTCATCGGCTCGTTAAATTTAATATGAGGTGTTATTTTTTTGAGTTCTAATGCTAAATTCATACCTAAATTATCAATTATCAATTAATAATTAATAATTGATAATTAATTCTTGTTCAACTCCTTACACAAGTTTTCCCCTACTTTCCAGATATCGCCTGCGCCCAGGGTAATAACTGTATCCTGGGGAGCGATGACATTCATCAAAAATTCTACTATTTCCGGAAACGACTGGATAAACATCACCTTTGAGTGCCCTTGTTTAATCAGATTTTCCACGATTAAAGAGGCATCTACACCCGGAATTGGTTTTTCTCCTGCCGGATAAATCGAGGTAATAATAACCATATCGGCATCATTGAATGCCTGACCGAATTCTTTAGCCAATGCCTTTGTTCGACTATAACGATGAGGTTGAAATATAGCGATAATGCGTCCGGAAGGCTTGCCTTGTTCCTTTTTTAGTTTAAGGGTATCTAAGGTTGCCTTTATCTCTGTGGGATGATGGGCATAATCATCTATGATTAGGGTTTCATTTACCTTTGCCTTGATTTCGAATCGGCGATGAACACCACTAT
Source organism: bacterium (assembly GCA_030018635.1). GTDB lineage: Bacteria > UBA9089 > CG2-30-40-21 > CG2-30-40-21 > SBAY01 > SBAY01. Next base: position 3,688 of record JASEHU010000164.1, on the reverse strand, counting down.
AATTGGCTAAGGCATCTTTTATTATGGGCAGGTCAATCCCTAATTCCAGACCTACGGCTACAGCCGCTAATGAATTACTTAAATAATGCACCCCAGGTATGTTGACCTTTACCCTGTCTAATTCTTTGCCGGCTACCACAAGATTATATTCGGAGTGAAAGCTATTTAAAAGTATATTCGTTGCCCGAATCTCTGCCCCTTCGATTAATCCATAGGAGGTATATCTTCTTTCCACTTTTTCTATTAAATGGCGAAGATTTAGGCAATCTAAGCAAAATATTATCTTCCCATAAAACGGCACCTTATTCATAAATGTACAAAAGGCATTTCTGATTTCATCTAAATCCTTATAAAAATCAAGATGTTCAGCGTCAATATTAGTCACAACCGCAATGATAGGAGATAGTTTTAGGAAACTCCCATCACTTTCATCTGTCTCGGCCACCATATATTCGGAACTCCCCAATCGGGCATTACTGCCAATATCATTAAATCTACCACCAACCACTACCGTCGGGTCTAATCCTGCCTTAGTCAAAACTAAAGAAATCATCGAGGTCGTAGTTGTCTTGCCATGGGCACCGGCAATAGCAATGCTATATTTAAGCCGCATCAACTCGGCTAACATCTCAGCCCGGGGGATAACGGGTATTCGATTATCTTTGGCAGAGACTACTTCAACATTATCAGGACCAACCGCAGAGGAATAGACCACCACATCGGCACCTTTGATATTATGGGCATCATGCCCCTGGTATATCTTCCCTCCTAATGATTCAAGTCTTTTAGTTGTTTCACTCAGGTGAATATCCGAACCTGTAACCTTGCAATTCAAGCTTAATAACACTTGAGCGATACCGCTCATCCCACTCCCACCAATACCGATTAAATGAATATGTTGGTCTCTTTTAAACATTTTTATTCCTTCTTTAGTCTTTAGTCTTTAGTCTTCAGTCTTTAGTCTTCAGTCTTTAGTCTTTAGTCTTCAGTCTTCAGTCTTTAGTCTTCAGTCTTCAGTCTTTAGTCTTCAGTCTTCAGTCTTCAGTCTTCAGTCTTCAGTCTTTAGTCTTCAGTCTTCAGTCTTTAGTCTTCAGTCTTCAGTCTTCAGTCTTCAGTCTTCAGTCTTCAGTCTTCTTCCCTTCCTATATGTGTATAACGAATAAATAAGGTTAATAACATTTTGAGTAGCATCCGTGGTCATTAGACTCTGGTAATTTCTGGCCATCGTATTGAGTTTATTGCGATTTTGAGCTAATTCAAGGATACTTTTTGTTAATTTTTCAACGGCTATTTCCGATTCTCTAAACATCATAGCCACCCCCTTTTCTGCTAAAAGTTTAGCATTATACTCCTGATGATTATCTGTAGCATAAGGATATGGTATCAAAATAGCCGGCAGGTGGCAAGTAATAATTTCAGCCAGTGTAGTTGCCCCGGCACGACAAATCACTAAATCACCGGCGGCATAACATAACGCCATTTCAAAGAAAAACTTGCTTACCACCGTCTTTATTGGTAACTTTTGCGTCAATTCCTTTATGCCTGCATAATCCGCCTCTCCTGTAGCCCAGATTATCTGGATTTCATCCGGCGGTAATAACCTTATTGTTTGGGTCATTACCTCGTTAATTTTATGTGCCCCCTTACTGCCTCCAAAAATCAGCAAGGTGAATTTATCCGTATCTAATCCAAGTGAGGCTTTTGCCTCTTGTTTGGGTATATTTCCCATCTGCCCCCTGATAGGATTACCCGTTAATTCTATTTTTTTGGCCGACAGATAAGAAATAGAGTCTTGAAAACTAATAGCCACATTATCCACCAATTTTGCCAGCAGGCGAGTTGCCTTACCCGGAATTGTATTTTGCTCATGAATCAAAGTTGGTATTCTAAATAAAACCGCGGCTAATACTGTTGGCACCGAGGCAAATCCACCCATGCCTATAACTACATCCGGCCTGAACTTGATTATGTATCTTATCCCTAAAAAAACCCCCACGATTAATTTGCTCATAAATTTCCACATACCCTTCTTTCCTGTCCAGCCCGCTACATCAATACCTTTAAAATCAAACCCTTGTTTTTGAATCACCTCCTTTTCGATTTTAGCCGTTGTCCCAATAAATAGGATTTCCGCTTTCTGACAATCCTTCTTATCCCTTAATTTCTCCGCAATTGCCAATCCCGGATAGATATGTCCTAATGTTCCCCCACCGGTAATGATGATACGCATTTTTTCTACCTTTTCAGGAATTGAAAAATTAGGGACGGTTCATTTTCATCGTTTTTCCTGTGATTTCTTTTGGAAATTAGGTCTTCGCTTAATTCGTAGACTTGCCCCAATCTCTCCTCCCAATTTCCAATTTCTAATTTCCATTTTTTAACCGCAAGATTTCACACAAAAGTGAACCATCCCGAATAATTCATAATTTATAATTCATAATTTATAATTCATCCTACTGATACAACCTACTATTATACGGTTGATGTAATGCTTGCTTGGCCACATTTAAAATAATCCCTACTCCAATCATATTAAGAAGTAGGGACGAACCTCCAAAGCTAATAAAAGGCAGCGGCATCCCTGTTGTTGGAACTACGGCCGTAACGACACCGATATTAAGCAGTGATTGCATAATAATGAGCATAGTTATACCAAATGCCAATAATGAGCCGTAGGCGTCCTTGGCCGAAAGACTAATTTTACAACCGGCAAAGGCAAATCCAAAAAATAGAAGGATAACTACCACAGCCAGTAAAAAGCCGCCTTCTTCACCAATAACCGCAAAGATAAAATCAGTGGATGATTGAGGTAAGTAGAAGAGTTTTAATTTACTTTCGCCCAGTCCGACACCACATAATCCTCCTGAACCTAAGGCAATCAATGATTGAATAATATGATAACCGGTATGTTCCGGGTCTGCCCATGGATTTAAAAATGCGGCTAATCTTCTAAAGCGATATGGAGCGATTAGAACTAAGATATAAATAGTAGGCACAGTTATTAATATTAAATATATTAAATGTTGAATCCTTGCCCCTCCTACAAACAAAATAGAGACAGTAACCATACATAAGAGGATAATCATGCCCAGATGAGGTTGTTTTAAAAGGATTATGGATACAATCAATAAAAGAATTAAGGAGGGAATAAACCCTTTAAAGAAATTCTGCAAATCATTTTTTCTGCGGACGATAAAATTGGTTAAAAAAATAACAAAAACAACCTTTAATAATTCTGATGGTTGAAAACTCAAAAATCCTATCTTTATCCATCTTGTCGCCCCACCTATTTCCTGTCCCAAGCCAGGAACTAAAGTTAGACTAAGCAAAAACAACCCGATTACAACCAGAAAAAAACTTTTATTTTGCAACCAATGATAATTTAATCTCCAGGCACCAAAAAGTCCTATTAACCCAAATATTATCCAGCAAATTTGTCTTTTTAAAAAATAATAGGAATCCCCGGTATATTTATTAGCCGTGATAGCACTGGCACTATAAATCATCAACAAACCAAGTCCTATCAAGGCAATAGTAATTAAAAATAAAAATACATCAATTCGTGCTCTGGAAGACATTGAATACTCCTTATAGAATTTTCGATTTTGGATTTTCGATTTTCGATTGAAAGAAATTTTGGATTTTCGATTTTCGATTGAAAGAAATTTTGGATTTTCGATTTTCGATT
>JASEHU010000163.1 GCA_030018635.1 bacterium | reverse complement strand
GGTTCTGTGAGGGGCATTAACAACAAAGGAGGTTGAAAAGATGTCTACTCGACAAAAATCACTGATAAGATTTTTATACTGTCTATTCTTTATAGGGATAAGTGGAAATATTCAGTCTCAGGAGGTAACACCTTCGGTAGATGATAAAGCCCTTTATGAGCGGGCAGAAACTACATTTAAGTCCGGTAATTTTGATGAAGCCAATGGGTTATACCAAAAATACTTAGACCTTTATCCACAGGGGGATAAAATTCCAGATGTCCGACTTAGATTAGCTGAATGCTCATTTCAACAGCGTGATTTTGCAAAGGCGGCCATCCTTTATGAGAAAGTAGCCGATTTATATCCAGGATTAGAGATGGCAAAATTCGCCTTGAGTAGAGCAGGTGAGTCTTTCCAGAAAACAGGTGATTATGCCAATGCTAAAAAGATATTTACCAAACTAAAAGACCGCTATCCTGATACACCTGATGCTGAATATGCTAAATATAATCTTACAAACCTGGAAAAATACATACCATCTCCTAAACCCGCCACACCTACTACGACCGGAGAAAAAGGTAGAGAAAAACCCAAAACCGCATCCATTGAGCCAACCGAAGATGAACTATTACAAAAGGCTAAAGAGTCATTTGAGGCTAAGAATTATCAACAATCTATTTCCTTGTTCAAAGATTTTTTAAAGAGATTTCCCAAGAGTAGTTTCGCCCATTATGCCCAGCTTAAAATAGCCGAATCCCTTTATTATCAGGAAAAATTCAAGGAGGCTTTAAAGGAGTATAAAAAGGTAATTGCCGATTATCCGGAAAGTAAACATGTTGATTATACCCTTTATTCTATTGGCTGGTGTAATTACCGCACAGGTAATGATAATGAGGCTATCTCTTCATTTGAAAAACTAATAAAAGGATATCCGAACAGTAAATATGTGGCCTCTTCACAAAAGGCTATCGAAAAAATCAAACTTGAATATAACGAAAAAAAGGCAAAGGAATTATTATCTACCGCCAAATCGTTTTATGCGGCGCAAAAAAATAGGGAGGCTAAAAATACCTTAAACGAATTGCTCGAAAAATATCCTGAAAATGAGTGGGTAAATGAGGCAAAGGAATTATTAACAAAAATTGACGAGCAATTGATTGCCGGCTCATACAAAAAGGCATCGACAATATATGAACGAGGGGAAACGGCACTTAAAGATAAAAATTATGATGAGGCAATCCATGAATTTAAACGGGTAATACTTGAATTTCCTGAAAGTGAATACGCCAAATTAGCTATCAAGTCTATGGCCTTAATCGAAGAAGAAAAGGCTTATTTGTTAGCCAAGGCAAAATGGGAAGATTCAGTGAAACTCTATGAAGAACAAAAACTTGACCGGGCAAAAGAAGGATTCAAAGAAATAGTCAAGGAATATCCTCAAACAAAGTATAAAGAAGAGGCAGAAGAAAAATTGATTGAACTGGAAACCAAAGAAGATGAACTGGGAGCCTATAATACATACAAAAAGGCACTTTCATTACAACAGGAAAAGGATTATCTTGAGGCGATAAATACCTTTCAGAAAATATTGACTGACTATCCCAATACCGAGTATGTCAGTCTGGCACAAGCCGGCATTGCTTCTGCACAAGAGGCTATGAAAAATGACCGAGTAAGACGTAAATTCGATATTGCCAGACGATATTATGAACTGGGCGATTATAAAAGTGCTAAAGGATGGTTTGAAGATATAAAGGAGAATTATCCTGATACCGAATATGCCAGGGAGGCAAATGAGAATTTGGTTACCATCTCAAAAATGGGTACATCAAAAGGTGTTGAAGAGGAATATAACCTCGGGATTAAATTTTATGAACAGGGTAAATTACAAGAGGCTATTACATATTTCAAAAAGGTAGTAGATAACTACCCGAAAACTAAATTTGCTAAAGCCGCTCAAGAGTCATTGATTATCGCCACCAATAAGCTAAAAGATGAACAGGCAAAAATCCTTTATGATGGTGCCCGTAAATTCCAGGGATATGGTAAGTATAAATTTGCTATGGAACAATATGATAAACTTATTAATGACTATCCGAATAGTTATTGGACGGTCTATGCCCTCTATGGAAAGGCAGAAATACTTTATGGTCTGGAAGATTTTAACCAGGCTAAAATATTGTGGCAAAGGGTGGCAGTTGAATTTCCTGCTTCCGACTTAGTCCCACATGCCTTATATCATGTCGCAGAATGCTGTGAACAACAAGGGGATTACAAAAAAGCCTGCTCATCTTATGAACGGCTACAAAAAACCTATCCTAATAGCATCTATGCTCAAGGAGAATTAGCAGAATTAATTAAGGACAAGATTGTTACGCTAAAGGGTGTAAGATGAAAAAACTTTTTTATCGCTTTGGTAAGTTAAATGAGAAAGAAGAATTAAAATTGGACTATTTAGATGGTCTCTCCCGCACTATTGAAGAGCGAATTGAATTGGGATTTATTCCGATGAAAATCCCTATACTGGATGATGCCATTTATCGAATATTTAATAGTATGGTAGAATATCAGAACTGGGCAAATGAAAATTTACATAGGTGGTTAGGGTATTATAAATGCTGAATAAACTCATAGAATTGGTAGAAATTTTTAATAAATATAAGGTGGAATATCTTTTTATCGGGAAAGGCGGTGCTATTCTCTATGGGTATCCAGGGACTACGCAAGACATAGATATATTCCCCAAAAAATCAGAGGAAAATTGCAAAAAGATTAGAGATGCATTAAAGGAACTTGGATTTGCTATGGATAAAGTGCTCGAAGAAGGAATAATTACTGGAAAAGATTTTATTCAGATTAGAGGTGGCCCTTTTCCTCTTGATATAGTATTCGCACCTGATGGAATAGAATCTTTTGATAAAGCGATGAATCGTAGTAAACTTATTGGTAACAAATTTCCTTGTGCTTCTATTGAGGATATAATTGAAAGTAAAAAGTCTGCCAATAGGCAAAGAGATAGGGAAGAACTCCCACGATTAGAGGCTTTTAAAAATGAATTAAGGAGGAAATTCAATTGGAAAAAATAAATATTGGTGTCATTGGAGGCAGTGGGCTCTACCAGATGGAGGGGTTAGAAGAGATTGAAAAAAGGCAGGTGAATACACCTTTTGGGTTACCGTCTGACGATATTGTCATTGGTAGATTGGGAAATGAAAAGGTTGCCTTCCTGCCAAGACATAAAAGAGGACATTGCATTCTGCCCTCAGAGGTAAATTCAAGGGCAAATATCTATGCCTTAAAATCATTAGGGGTTGAACAAATAATCAGTGTCAGTGCCGTAGGCAGTTTAAAGGAAGAGATAAAACCATTAGATATTGTTATTCCTGACCAATTATTTGACCGCACCAAGGCAAGACCCCAGACCTTTTTTGGAGAGGGTGCTGTGGGACATATTAGTTTTGCCGACCCATATTGCCCGGCCTTAAGTAAATTACTATTTTTAGCAGGCGAGGAATTAGGCTATTCTATTACCCAGGGAGGCACTTACATTTGTATGGAAGGACCACAGTTTTCCACACGAGCCGAATCTAATATATATCGCCAGTGGGGACTTGATATTATCGGTATGACTAATCTACCGGAGGCTAAATTAGCCCGTGAAGCAGAAATTTGTTATGCAACTATTGCCCTGGTTACAGATTATGATGTCTGGCATGAAAGTGCCGCAGATGTAACCATAGAAATGGTTTTGGACAATCTAATGAAAAATGTAGTCCATGCTAAACAAATGATTAAAAGGGTAATTGCACAAATTCCAGATACTCCTCGTCAATGTGTTTGCGCCACAGCCCTTAAAGATGGGATAATCACCCGACCTGAATTAATCCCTCACACGGTTAAAGAGAAGTTGAAACTTTTGATTGATGAATATTTATAATGGAACTGTGATTCAGACAGTAGACTATTAGTTATCAGTTGTAATGGATTAATTACTGGTGGGAATTTTTGGGACGGTTCACTTTTGTTTGAAAGATTGCGGTTAAAAAATGGAAATTAGAAATTGGAAATTGGGGGGAGAGATTGTGGCAAGTCTACGAATTAAGCGAAGACCTAATTTCTAATTTCCAATTTCTAATTTCCAAAAGAAATCACAGAAAAAACGATAAAATGAACCGTCCCGAATTTCTATCTTAAGAGGGACAACTCGGAGGATAAATCAAAAGATGAATAATATCGGGATGGTTCACTTTAGTGTGAAAGCTTGCGGGTAAAAGATGGAGTTGAAATTGGAAATTGGAAATTAGGATTATAAGTTTCTCCCCAATTTCCAATTTCTAATTTCCAAAAGAAATCACAGGAAAAACGATAAAATGAACCGTCCCATAATATCCCAAATGTCCAAAAAGCAATTCCTATCAGTTATAAAAAGGAGATAAAAAACATGAAGAGTGAAAGTTCAGTATTCCTTCCGGAAATGGAACTTGAAGCAGTTGTTAAGGCAGGACTTTTTAAGAACAGGGTTGAGGCTGTCCAGGAAGCAGTAATTACATTTTTTGCGGTAAAGCCTAAAATGAGATTAGAAGCTGCTATTCAATTATATCGACAGGGAGAGGTAACTTTAGGTAGGGCATCTGAAATTAGCGGACTGGACCGGTGGGAATTTAAAAGCATATTAGAAGATAGAGGAATAAAAATAGTAGTTGAATGTGATACAAAGGAAGAAATGGATAAAAGAATTAAGCGGATGGTGGCAAAGTGATTATTATAGATACTAACATCCTTTCTACTCTGGCAAAAATAGAAAAGATAGGTCTTCTCTTTGAAATCTTTAAGTCAGAGAAAATTGCAATACTCCCTGGTGTTTATGAAGAGTTAAGAAATGGTTTGAAAAGAGGTTGTTCTTTGCTCAGTGAGATAATTAATTTGATCAAGAGAGGGGAAATTAAAATTCTTCCTCTAACAGAAGAAGAAATATTGCTTAAATCAGAACTTCCCGCTTCTTTTGACGAAGGTGAAAGAGAGTGTGTTGCCGTTTGTAAGATTAGAAGATTTAGTTTGCTAACTAATGAAAAGAGCGTAAAGAATTTTTGCAATAGAGAAGGTATCAATTATATGGATTTACCTGATTTACTTAGAACCTTATGGCAATCTGAATTGCTTTCAAAAGAAAAGATTAGCGAACTTGTAACAGAAATCGGAGCCAAAGATAATATTACCTTTAAATCAACAAATAAAATCTTTGAAGAGTAGTAAGAGCCTACGCCGAAAGTGGTTTAAAACCACAAGTGGTTTAAAACCACTTGGTAGCAAGGCAGGTAAAATTATCAGTTATTAATTGATAATTGATACAAGTTGAGGCATCCGTCAATTTTTGGTGGTGTCCTATTATAGCTTAATTATAGTGAGGCATCTAAAAAAGTATAA
>JASEHU010000162.1 GCA_030018635.1 bacterium | reverse complement strand
TCTCCGTGAACTCAATGTCTCAGTGTTTTTACTTCACCTGACTAAACAGTTACAATTTACCCACTACACTGCAACCTCATAGATAAAAACATCTTTCTTTGCTAAAATTTCTTCTTCCAACACTGTAAGATAACCATTTATTGCTTTCCTAATATTTCCTAATGCATCCTCTGCTGTATCTCCTTCAGATACACAACCGTGTAAAGTAGGACAATAAGCAACATAACCACCTACTTCTTCATCCGGCTCTAATATTACCTTAAAAAAATTTTTATTACTTTTCATTAGTTTTTATCTCTTATTTTAAAACACCGCCGTCTCCAACCGCTCAATCCGTCTTTCTATCACTATCAAATCACCCTTTGTTACTACTGTATTTAATTTTTCTTTTATATCCACTATTTCTTTCTCTACGCTATCTAATCTTTGTTCTATCCTATCTAATCTTTGTTCTATCCTATCCAATCTTTGTTCTATCTTTACTACTCTATCTATTAATCCTTCAAGTTTTGAATCTATAATTCTAAATCTCTCGTCTTCCTTCTCTTCATGCTCCTCAAATTTTCTATCGATATATTCTTTTAAAACCTGTTGTCCTTCAATAAGAATATTAAATTTCCCTCTTATCTCTTCTAATAATATTTCAAATCGTTTTTCTTCAGTCATATTCTTCTCTCCATTTTCCCGTCTTTCCCTTTTCTCCTTTACTACCTGCGATACTCTCAAAGACAAAAAAATAGTGATGACCTCAATTTAAGCCATCACTACTCTACTAAAAACTATAACTTCAAATATTCCACCTATTGCTAATCCTCTCAGAGAAGCAATACCGGTAAATATTATCTTACCCCTCAAATTTAATTTTAAATATCTTGTAACAAGGTGAAAAGCATTCATAACTCTTATATCCTTTCTCTTAGATAATTTTACTTACTTCTTTTCTTCTTCAGTTACTCCTTTTTGTTCACCTTCATTAGCCGCCCCTTCTTCACTCTTTATTTCCTCTTCCTTTTTTTCCTCAAGCACCACAAAATTAACCGTATTTACCGTCCAGGAATTGAGTCCAATAGTTCTTACTCGGACATCACCTGGTTTTTTAATATGGACAGTTAAATCAGTCATAAATGTGCCGTTATCATCCGCAGTTGCATTGGCTATTTTAGTTGCATCCCCAACATCCACACGAACCGATTCAGAGGCAAGATAACCACTCCCCGTCACCGTTACTGTAGTTCCATCGTAACCTGCAGTAGGTGAAATGACTACTTTTCCTTTTATAGCAAAGGTAGTATTTTGTTCCTCCCCTGAATCAAGACCGGTAACTGTGCATGTTTTATTTCCTCCAGATTGAGCATCGACTTTAAACGAAGCAACAAAATTTCCCTCTAAATCCGTCACCCCGCTTCCAACTTCCCTGGTGTTACCCAAATCAATTCGCACTGATTCATTTGCCCCAAATCCATCACCCTGTATTTCTATTTCATCATCTAATGCCCCGGAGGCAAATGGAGAAATTAACTTTATCCTTGATTGGACAATAAAATTATCTTCAATAACTTCACCGTCTGTAGAGGTTCTAACCCTGACTATGGATTTACCTGCCGGATGAGGGACAACTTTAAACCCGACATCGAAGTTACCACTACGGTTATCAGCCGTTGCCAGGGCAATATTAGTCGTCTTCCCAAAGTCAATTCTAATAGACTCATTAGATGGGAATCCATCACCATGAACCAAAACATCAGATTCTACCTTTCCAACAGAAGGGGTAATTTTTATAGTCGGCATTGTCGAAAAGACATCGGTAAAACTTATTTGCCGTGTCCTTAAGCCTACCACGGCTAACCGTCTTGACACCCCACCTGGTTGAGGAGTAACCTTTATCTGTGTTGTGAAAGCACCATTCTCATCAGAATCCGTTCTCCCGGCCGCCAGAGTCCTGCCTAAATCAATACGAATTGGTTCTGAAGAACCAAATCCAGTTGCAGTTATTGTTATCATGCTTCCCACAATACCTCTGGTTGGTGTAACTAAATCAATATTGGGTGTAATAATAAATCCTTCTTGTGCCGCCTCTCCTGTAGTCAGACCATTTACCAGGATATCTTTTCTACCCTGATATTGCGTATCAGCAATAAATACAAAGGAGAATTCACCATTAGTTGCCGATTTAGTGCGGATAATCCCTTCTGTTTTACCAAAGTCAACCCGAATAGGCTCCGCGTCCCCAAAACCTGCTCCCCGAACCGTTATCTCTGTTCCTACACACCCATGTGTTGGCAGAACAGATTGAATTCCACCGACTAATGTGTATTGTCTGGTATTACTTTCTTTTGAATTCACCCCTGTGACTATAATTTTCTTTATCCCTGCAGATTGTGGGTCAGTAGTAAAGGCAAGACTAAATGCCCCCTGTCCATCTGTAAAAATAGTTTTAATTTCTTTATTTTGCCCAAAACTCACACAAATCTGCTCTCCTGCACCATATCCATCACCATCAATAAATACAAATTCACCCACCTTTCCTGATGTAGGTGTAATGGAACTAATTCTACTTTGGACGGCAAATGTGCCTCTATCTAATGAATAAGAAGTGAACCCAACAACTACAAATTTATTTTCCCCTGCCGGATGTCTCCCCAAAACAAAGGCTGTAGAGAAGGTACCCTCTCCATTACAATTTGTCTGTACGGCACCAAATTGCTCCTTTAAATCAATTCTTATCGTTTCTGAAGGCACATAACCCTCACCTTCTACTGTTATTGTAGTCCCTACGGTACATAAAGTTGGTTCTATTAATGTTATCTTTCCTGCCTCGGCAATAGTTACTCCAATAATCATTCCACAAGACAATACTAACCCTACTAGAGTATTTATCTTTTTCATCTTATTATTACTCTCCTTATAATACATTATTTTTCTTTGACCTCCCCAGTTTGTCTAAAATTCTTACATTTAATTTTCAAAATGATATTCCCTGCTAGTAAAAAATAAAGAAGGATATCCCCTTACCCTCCTTTACATAATAACACCCAGTTTTGTTGATGCACCTAATAGCTGTAGGACATTGTAAATCAATGGCGATTTACTTATGCCCTGGTTCATATTTAGAATGGTCTCGCCTTTTATATTCAAGGCTCAATATGGTGAGTTTTTAGAAATATCTGGAGTATTTTATCATATTGCCTCGAATATGTCAAGTAAAAAATTTAATTTTTTTTAAAAAATTTAAAAAAAATATGGTAGTTCATAAGCCGAATTCTGTAACTATATGATAGACATATAGTTTGGTGACCATCTCTCTACGAAAAAAATTTAAACTTTTTTTCTTTAGCGACCTACCCGAAAAAAAGGTGGTATTTTTACCACTTTTTGAGTAATAAATCTACCAACTGTTAGCCGACAACTAACAAGGGATATCTACCCTCCTTTTTCCCTATTTGGTCTTGCACCAGGTGGGGTTTACCAGGCTAAGGAAGTCGCCTTCCTTACCGGTGTGCTCTTACCACACCTTTTCACCCTTACCGGGGGAATAGGTTATATAGGTCAAATAGGACATATAATACCTAAATTTCCCCGGCGGTATCTTTTCTGTGGCACTTTCCGTAGGTTTTTTTACAACCCCCTGGGAATTACCCAGCACCCTGCCGTCTGGTGTTCGGACTTTCCTCTCCTGCCTTTTCCTAGATGCCGGATTCTAAGGAAAAACTTAAACCCACCATCCAATACCTTAGAACCCAGCATCTATTCACAGAAGCGATCACCTGACCTACCATAAATAAAGTTAAAAGTGAGAAACCAAGAAGAGAAAATTTCCACTTTTAACTTAATTATATTATACCATAATTTTGGGTAAAAGTCAATATTAAACACGGATTACACGTAATGCCTCAGTTATCAGTTGAAAAAGGTTCAAGGCTCAAGGTTGAGGTTAAGGTTAAGGGGTTTGCTCCTCAATCTCAACCTTAACCTTTGCACTTTGAACCTATTGATAACTAACCTACTTCACAACTGATAACTGAGGGATTACGATTACACGGATATTGAAACACAGGTTTACACAGATTATAACAGATTTTGGAAACTTGGAAGGAGAAAGGGAGATGTGTAAGAATTAAGGAGAGGTGGAGATGAGGGGGAAATGGGGAGGGATATATTTTTTTCTTTTCCATTTTCCCAGTTTTTTCCTTTTTCCCTTCATTGCACTTATTTTCCTTTATTACATCTTGCCACAGAGACACAGAGTTTCACTTAATGAGATTATATCTCCGTGTCCTCCATGTCTCCGTGGCTAAATTTTCATGCTCATCATTCGTACAATTCGTCTGATTCGTGGTTCTTATTTCACTTTCACTGTAAATCTTACTGTCGCTTCGCTTATTGCTGATAACGGTGTTGTGCGTATCCATTTGACCTTTGTTGCGGTCGGACTGAATGTTGATGTCCATGCATCACTTACATAGTACTCGATTGTCGTATCTGTACCTGTTGCCGGCTCTGTTAGAGTTGTATTTGACGGTATATAGTCGATTATGACTATGTCTGTCGCTGGTGAACCAGTATTGTTCTTGTAAGTAAGTGTGTAGGTAATTGTACCACCTGGCTTGACTTGTGATTTGTCTCTTGCCTTGGTAATAGTAATCACTGCCGGCATACCGACACTACAAGTTGTTACTACCTCATCTGTCCTCGTATCCGGGTCACCCCAATGATCGTCTGCCCCTCCACCATTTTGGTTTTTGGCGGTTAATGTAGTCGTAGATTGCTGGCCGGTAGTGGCTGTAGCTGGAATTTGTACCGCTAAGAAGAAGTAGTTGAATCCATTTGCCGGTAATGTAAGTTGTGTAATCGTCGTCGTCTCTGTCCCTTGATGCACTCCATCCTGATTATCATCCTGGATGATGGTTGATGTCCAGGAATTGCCTGGTGTTAGCCTAATCGTATCCGTGCCATTACCGGTATTCCGAATCCAGTAGGTGTAATAAATGGTTGTGTTGTAAGTTCCAGCTTTATCTGCTGGTTTTGGTAAATAGGATAAACCATACACCTGCTCTACGGTCGTACTCACCTGATTACAGGTAATCGTCCCATTACCCATAGTCGATGTGTAGATAAGTATCACATCACCAGGCGTATCTGCCTCATTTAAGGTACCTGTATCTGTACCATTGGTAATCTGTGTATTGGCTAAGGTTGGTGGTGTTGGTGTAATCGCTACCCCACAAGGAAAAGAACCAACTGGAATAGGTGACCCAATAACTGAATTTGTCGTCGTATCTATCACTGAGACATTATTTGAGCCTCGATTAGTCACATAGGCATATCTTCCATCAGGTGTAATCGCTACTCCCCGAGGAAAAGAACCAACTGGAATAGGTGACCCAATAACTGAATTTGTCGTCGTATCT
>JASEHU010000161.1 GCA_030018635.1 bacterium | reverse complement strand
TGTTTTCTTTACCAATCTCCACCTAATCTCAACTTTATCTCTACCTAATCTCAACATTGGACACGATTTCTGCCATAATGAGAATTGCTGGAGCTTGTAAAAAAACCATTGACATTCTTTTAATAATATGCTATAGTATTAAAAGTGCAAAAAAGGACAGAAATTTTAAAGATAGACCCGGATTATCCACAGAAGGAGAGGATTGCCAAAGCCGCTGATTTTATCAAGAAGGGAAAACTTGTTGCTTTTCCAACTGAAACGGTTTATGGATTAGGAACAGATGGATTAAATCCTGAGGCGATAAGATTACTTTTTAAGGTCAAAAAGAGACCGCCTGGTAAGGCAGTTGCTCTACTTATATCAGATTTTGCCGATTTGAATCGATTAGCTAAGGATATTCCGCCAAAGGCTTTTAAGGTCATAGATAGGTTTTGGCCAGGCCCCTTAACTATAATTTTTCAGGCAACGGGTTTGGTCCCTGAAATAATAAGGGGTAAAGGATTAACCGCAGGTATCTCAGATACCGCAGATATCTCAGATACCGTAGGTATTCGGATGCCGGATAATAAGATTGCCCTGGCATTAATTGAATCTGCTAAGACCCCTATTGCTTGTCCTTCAGCCAATATTTCCGGAGAGTGCGAACCAACTACTTCGCAAGAGGTAATCTCAAGTTTAGCCGACAAGATAGATTTGATTATAGATGGTGGAAAAACAAGGATTGGCATTGCCTCGACTCTCCTGGATTTGACGGGTAAAATACCAACGATACTACGGAAAGGAGCCATTAGTTCAAAGGAATTGTTAAAAACACTTAATTCTAAACATATTTTATTTGTCTGTACAGGTAACACCTGTCGAAGTTTTATGGCCGAGAAACTGTTTCGGAAAATGGCAGCAGAGGTAGAAATTAATCTTGAGATTCAGTCTGCGGGGACATCTGCTAATCCTCAAGGTGAAATTCCCTTGTTAAGTTTGAAGGCTTTAGAAAAAGAAGGAATTATACCGGAGAAATTCACCCCTACACCGTTATCTGAAAGGCTAATTAAGAAAGCGGATTTAATATTAGTGATGGAGGAATATCATCAGCGTCGGGTATTAGATATCTTACCATCGGCAAAGGAAAAAACCTTCCTTTTAACTGATTACGCAGTATTGGGGAAAAAGGATATTCCCGACCCTATGGGTGGTTCATGGGAAGGGTATGAAACTTGTTTGATTGAGATTAAAAAGTGTCTGAATCAAGTAATAACGAGGTTAAAGGAATGAAGATTGCCTTTGGTTGCGACCATGCCGGATTTCAATTAAAGAAGAAATTAATTAACTCCATAAATGATGAGTACGAGGATTTCGGCACCTATGATGAGACCTCCGTGGATTATCCGGATTTCGGCATTAAGGTAGCTAAAAAGGTGGCTGAGGGTGAATTTAATTTTGGTGTTCTTATTTGTGGAACAGGTATAGGGATGTCAATTGTAGCTAACAAGGTTGCCGGTATTCGTGCCGCACTTTGTTGTAATACCATGACAGCTAAATTGTGTCGGGAACATAATGATGCCAATGTCCTGGTTTTGGGAGCTAAAGTGGTAACTCCAGAGCTGGCAAAAGAGGTTCTAAAGGTTTTCTTAGAAACAGCATTCTCTAATGAACAAAGGCATATTTGTAGATTAAATAAAATTAAGGAATTGGAGGAAGCCAGACGATTTGAAAGCACAATATAAAAATCTTATCACGAAAACACGAAAATTAGAAAACACGAAAGGAGTTTAATTTACTACCCTTAAATTCCCTTTCGTGCTTTCATCCTTTCGTTATTTCGTGATAAAAAATTCCTTTCAAATTGTCTGGGAGGAGGCAAAATGAATAATAAAGTATCAAAGATTATCCTAACTGTTTTAGGGGTGATGGTGATTGCCTTTATCATGGTCTGGTTAGAGACAGGACACCGGGCAAAAGAGGCATTTAATGAAGGGGAAAAGGAGTATAAGAAAAAGGATTACGATATGGCAGTAGTCTGGTATGGCTCAACGATTAGATTTTATACACCCGGTTCAAAATGGGTAAAAAAGGCAAAGGAACGGATATTCGAAATAGGGAAAATGTATGAAGAACAAGGCAAATACAAAGAATCCGCAGATACCTACGGTGAAGTAGTGCATGGCATCTACGCTATCCGTAGTTTTTATACCCCTCATCAAGATTGGCAAAAACAGGCGATGAAAAAAGTTGAAGAATGTAAAGAAAAAATTAAAAATAAAACTTGACTTTTGGATGAAAATATGGTAACTTGATTTGGTGTCTAATGATGAAAAAATTATTAATTCTGAGTTCAATACTTATATTTCTTCCGATTAATACCTTTGCAGAATTAACCAAGCAAGATATAGCCGAGATACGCATGGTTGTTAAAGAAGAGATTGGGCATGTAGATAAACGGATAGATGATTTAGAAAAAGGTTTAAACAAACGGATAGATGATTTAGAAAAAGGTTTAAACAAACGGATAGATGACCTTGATAATAAACTTAGCACAAGAATAAATGATTTACAGGGTCTTTTTTATGTGCTTTTAGCCGGAATGTTTACCCTTGTAGGATTTATCCTCTGGGACCGCCGAACTACATTAGCCCCTGCAGTAAAACAAATGGAGGAATTAAGCCAAAAAGAAAAGGCAGTAGATAAAATGTTAGAGGTGTTAAAGGTTTATGCCAAAAAAGAACCACGGTTTAAAGAGGCAATGCAAACAGCAGGCCTGCTGTAGGATGGTAATCAGGATGAAAAAATTATTAATATTGAGTTTAATACTTATATTTTTACCAATTACTTCTTTTTCGCAAGATAAAATTATGGAGAAGTTAAATAAGATTGAACAGGATATATCCGTCTTAAAAGAAGGACAAAACTATATAAACAAACGAATAGATAATTTAGAAAACGGTTTAAACAAACGGATAGATGATTTAAAGGATTTAATGCTTACCGGATTTGCTATATTGTTTAGTGGGATGTTTGCCGTAGTTGGATTTGTCATCTGGGATAGGAGGACAGCGTTAGCACCGGCTGTCCAAAAGATAGAAGAATTAAACCAGAAAGAAAAGGCGGTAGATAAAGTATTAGAGGTATTAAAGAGTTATGCCAGGAAAGAACCACGGTTTAAAGAGGCAATGCAAACAGCAGGTCTGCTGTAATTATTTATTTAAAAAAGGAGTGAAAAAATAATGAAAGGTATATCAAAAACAATATTTATCGGATGGTTATTAATTGGATTCAGTCATCAATTGGCTTATTGTGCTACTGATACGGTTAAAACTTATCATAGTGACTGGGTAAAATCTATATATTTTAAAAATGGTGATACTATACTTGTTACCGCTAATGATGACGGAACCAGTTATTACGATAATCGTTTAGTGCAAGTCCTCCGTCAAGATAACATGGCAAGTATTACCATTACACTTTATGATGATGGACTTGGTAATGATGTGGAGGCAGGCGATGGAACTTATACAGGCATCTTTAAAATTTCTACTGCGCCAACGAGTGGAGATAATTTACAACTTGCTAATGGACAACGGGCATATATAATAGTAGATTTAGATAATGGAAATGATGGAGCAACGGCTACTGTTTTTGCTGATTATACAAGTCCTGTCATACCTGAGCCAGGCGTTTCTGTTTCAGAGGAATACTTCTCACCTGATGCCTCTTATGGTAAAAAGGATACGATACTTATTACCTTTAAAAGTAACGAAAATGGGAAATACGAGATTTTGATCGATGGTGAAACACCAGGTGGAACACCTACCCCAAAGGGCACATTGAGTGCCAACTCTACTGTATCTTTTGAATGGAATGGACGCAATAAAAATGAAGGTAGTTTTTTAGAAGGAGTGCATACTATCTATGTAAGGGTCTGGGATGAGGCAGGAAATGTATCCGATTATTATACTTGCCAGATTTGGATAGATAATACCTTTCCAACAAAAGTGGATATGTTTTTAATGAATGATTGTTTTTCCCCTGGGTCATCTCCAGGCAGTCTGGATGTAACTAATATTATTTTAATGAATGATGAAACAGACCTTTTAAACTATAAGTTAAGCATAAATGGGGAAATATTATTAGGGACAGGAACTCCAATGGGAACCGGGACAGGTGTGATTCCTGGTAAAGGAATAATATCTTTTGAATGGGGGGGGAGATATGGGACAGGAACACCTCTGACTGAGGGTGTCCATACTATATATTTAGATGTGGAGGATAACGCAGGTAACTCCCCTTTGGTTCCGATTAGTGCTAAAGTAACCATTGACAATACGGCACCAAGAATTGATTATCTTCGAGATGACAGTGGTGGGAATCCGGTTTATCGAAACCAGAATGTTCGCTTTATCCTTCAAGCCTCAGACTGGATAGCAGGTAATCCGGTAACTGCCAATAAAGGAGTAGGAATCGCTACCTTTAACGGAAAAAATCTGAATTTAGTTGATTGTGGAAATGGCATATATGTTCAGAGTTATAAGGTTACTCAAGAAGATGTCGGTACCTTTGGCTATACAGCTTCTTTCGTAGATAAAGCAGGTAATCCGGCCACCAATAATGGGACACAATTTGGTACTATTACCTTAAGAGGAAATGAATTCCCGCCAGCCTCAGGGTCAAAAATAGTTAGATTACATGTTTCCACCCCTGAAAAAGGTACCTTTAGTATTCTCTCAAATAATATCACTCATGCTACCTCAACTTTGACTATTAAGGCAAATGCGATTAAAAAAGGTGATGAAATAAAAATTACAGATAATCCTATGGATAATTCGCATGTTTGGATAACATCTGCGACTAAGAATGGAGAGATAACGATAGCCAACGCCAATCTTTTCTTTGGATTTCCAATAGCTGATTATAAAAATATAGCTACCTCTACTATTACAGAGGGGGCATGGCTTAAAGGAATAGTTAAGACGAATGATGAACTTACTATCAATCTAACTGCCGTAAATAAATTATCCGATGAATTCGATGCGTCAACTTATACATCTACTATGGCTATATTTGAAAATGCTTTAATGGGAATAGCCACAGGAACTATGGTGGTTGCCTATGATAATGATGACCATATCTGGCTGGGCACGGCAGGAACAAGTGGTAGATTTGAAGTTTCCAATGCTAATCTTTATTTTGGCGACTTACCCGTAGACAAAGATTATAAAAAACTAACGATTAAAGGGATTAGAGCCTGTTTTGCCAATAGCGGAGAGGCATTTGCTAATATGGGTATAATCGTGCAAGGGATTTCCCTTTATGATAATGGGGCTTATACCCATAAAGATGTAAAAGCAGGGGATGGCGTATATTCTAATGTCTATACTATAAGAGCAAACGCAACAATTAAATTTTGGAGGGTAGAAAGAGGGTAGCAAGAAGATTA
>JASEHU010000160.1 GCA_030018635.1 bacterium | reverse complement strand
AACATGCAATTTTAAGTAAAAACTCTATTTTTTATATGTTCACCGTGAATTGCTGCTTCGTGCAAAAGTTTGTTGACAAACATTCATTTTTTTGATAGAATAAGAGTTATCCATTGTTTTTAAGTAATAATTATGAGCAATCTTAAAGATGTTAAACTAATTAATTTACCTTCTTACAAAGATGATAGAGGGATATTAACCTCAATAGAAAGTGGAATAGATATTCCATTTTCCATAAAACGGATTTTCTATATGCATCATATTATTTTGGATAGGGGAGGACATGCACATATTGATACAGACCAGATTATTATCGCCTCATGTGGAAATTTCAAAGTTGATTTATTTGATGGAGTAAAGACACAAACATATAAAATGGATGATTCAACTATAGGTTTATATGTTCCGAGAATGATTTTTCAACAATTGTATGATTTCTCAGAATGTGCAGTTTGTTTAGTATTGGCTAATACGCATTATGATATTTCAAAATCACTAAGGAGTTTGGAAGAATACCTGGAGATAATCAATAATAATTCTTCTCGTGATTAGAGGAATTTAAACCACGAATTTAACGAATAGACACAACTTATTTAAATTCGTATAATTCGTGGTTTAAATTTATTGGAGAAATAGATTAAATGAATCTAAATTCAAAAGAAAGTAGTTTTTTATTATCTACTTTAGTTCAAGAAAATTGCTTTCAAACAACTGGGGAATTCATTAGATGGTTTGATTTCCAAAAGAGTTCAAGTCAGTTTTTAGTAGAACAAATACCATTTGATAAATTAGACCAATGGTATTTTGAAAAAGATACTCAAAATCTTATTCATGTTTCTGGAAAGTTTTTCAAGATAGAAGGGATTAAGGTATCAACAAATTTTGGTTCAATTAATGAATGGAACCAACCGATTATTAATCAACCGGAAATTGGGATTCTTGGTATTCTAACCAGGGTCTTCGATGGAATTCGATATTTTCTTATGCAGGCAAAAATGGAACCGGGTAATGTAAATACTATCCAATTATCACCTACGGTTCAAGCTACTAAAAGTAATTATACCAAGGTTCATAAAGGCAAATTACCATTTTATCTTGAATATTTTCTTGACAGAAGAAAATCAAATTTTTTAATTGATAGATTACAATCTGAACAAGGAGGTCGATTTCTGCGAAAAAGAAATCGGAATATGATTATAGAGATTAATGAAGAAATCCCGATATATGAGAATTTTCGTTGGCTTACATTAGGTCAAATCAAGAGCCTTTTAAAGATAAATAATTTTGTGAATATGGATACCAGATCTGTTCTTTCATGTATCCCTTTCGTCGATAAGCAGATAAAGGCATATCTAAAAAACTCTATCTCATCCAGAGTATTTGATTACAAGATTGATAATTTTTCAAATGATATTTTAATTTCAATGATTGAAGATAATCGTGCAATAAATAGTTTGGATGAAATCATTAGTTGGTTTACAGAGTTGAAAACAAAGTATGAATTACATGTTAAACAAATTCCCCTAAAGGATGTCTCTTGCTGGAAACGGAATGATTGGGAAATTGCTCACGATTCTAAACACTTTTTTACAATAATTGCTCTTTCAATTCAGGCAGGGACTCGGGAAGTTTTTAATTGGACACAGCCTTTATTAAAAAGTACATCTTGCGGTTTAATAGGTTTTATTACAAAAAAAATAAACGGGATACTACATTTTTTGATTCAAGCAAAGGTAGAACCTGGTAATATGGATATTATTGATCTGGCTCCAACAGTCTCTTGTTCTGAACCGGAATTTAGACTACAACAATTACCTGCTTTACCCTTTTTGGATATTCTGATGAACATACCTGAAGACAAAATAAGGTATTCTACAATTCAATCAGAAGAAGGTGGAAGGTTTTATCATTTTCAAAATAAATCTCTGATTGTAGAATTAGATGAATCAACTAATCTTGATTTGCCAGAAAATTATATATGGATGACTTTTGGTCAGATAATGAAATTTGTAAGATATGGCTATTTCAATATTGAAGCAAGGTCACTTATTTCCCAGGTAAATTTTGAAAAGGTGTAAATACTGATTAAAATGCGGATATTAATTATTGGATATTCTAACATTGTACAAAAGCGTGTGTTACCAGCATTAATTCAAATACCTCTTATTACAGGTATAGATATTGTCTCACAATCCTTGTCATCAAAAATATCTTTACCTGAAGGATTTGATTTTAAAATCTTTGATAATTACCAAACCGCTATTTTAGAAAGTAAGGCTGAATTAGTTTATATTTCGACTGTAAATAGTGAACATGCACAGTGGGTAGAGGCAGCACTTAAAAAAGGACTTCATGTTATTGTTGACAAACCTGCATTTACAAATATTGAAGATGCAATAAGACTGGTAGATTTATCAAAAAAATCAAATTTATGTTTAGCAGAATCTACTGTATATAGTTATCATCCACAACTTCAAAAAGCAAAAGATGTTTTCTTAAGTGTAAATAGTCAGCTTACCCATCTTACAGCAATATTTTCTTTTCCACCACTCTTGCCTGAAAATTTTAGATATAAAAAGGAATTAGGAGGTGGGGCACTTTTGGACCTCGGAGTATATGCAGTTACACCAGGAAGGATATTTTTTGGTGAAGAACCTGAAGAGATTTTTTGTAGAATAGGGACTATAAGTCCGGAGTATGGTGTTGAAACATCATTTAGTGTTCTAATAACTTATTCTCAAGGTAGAAAAATGATAGGTCATTTTAGTTTCACAACCCAATATTGTAACCGATTAAATATTTTAGGTCCAGGTATATCAATTGATATAGACCGTATTTTTACCACACCGGCAGACCTTGAAAATGAGATTATAGTCAAACAACATAATAAAACGACTATATTAAAAATGCCTAAACATGATGCATTCCTTATTTTTTTGCAAAAGGTAATAGATAATATCTTTGCGGGAAACTATGGTGTATTTGCTCAAGATCTATTAATAGATGCGTCTGTTTTACACAGAATGCGACTGGCTTGCAATAAGGAGTAAAAATGCCTATAAAGGTATGGGATTATATTAAAGAATATGAAAAGGAAAAAGGGGAAATTTATTCTGCAATCCAAAAGGTATTAGAATCAGGATATCTGATACTTGGAGATAATGTAAAAGGATTCGAGGAAGAGTTTTCCAGATATTGTAATGTTAAATTTGGGGTTGGAGTAAATAGTGGGACGGATGCCCTTTTCCTTGCACTTTTGGCTTTAGATATAGGTCCACAAGATGAGGTTATTACAGTCTCTAATACAGCTGTTCCAACTGTCTCAGCTATTGTTTCAACTGGTGCTAAACCGGTTTTTGTGGATATAGTTCCTGATACATATCTTATGGATACCTCTAAATTAGAAGATGTAATTACAGAAAAAACAAAATGTATCCTGCCTGTTCATCTTTTTGGCCAATGTGTTAATATGGATGAAATCAGGCAAATAGCAGGTAAATATGGATTGAAAATTTTAGAGGATTGTGCACAAAGCCATGGGGCTATATTTAATGACGAAAAAGCAGGCTCTATGTCAGATATATCAGCTTTCTCATTTTACCCTACGAAGATTTTAGGTGGATATGGAGATGGAGGTATGGTTTTAACAAATGATGAAAAACTCTATGAAAAACTTCTTAGACTTCGCTTCTATGGCATGGAAAAGACATATTATGCAAAAGAACATGGTTATAATTCAAGACTTGATGAAATACATGCCTCTATTCTCAGGGGTAAACTTACTCATCTTGATGAATATATTTCAAGAAGAAGAATTTTAGCCAATCAGTATGATAAACTTTTGAATGAATCAACTCTTACTTTACCAAAAACAATGCCAGGAAATAAGCATGTTTATTATTTATATGTGTGTCGTCATCCAAAAAGAGATGAAATTATAGCTGAACTGAAACAGAAAGATATTTTTGTTAATATTAGCTATCCCTGGCCAATTCATATAATGACCGGTTATCAACATCTTGGTTATAAAGAAGGGGATTTTCCTCATACCGAAAAGGCATCTAAAGAGATTTTCTCTTTACCAATGTATCCTTTTTTGACTGATGCACAACAGAATATTGTAGTAGAATCTTTAGATGAGATATTAGCCAAGATTGATTTTAAGTAAACCGTCAGGTATCAGCAATCAGGTAAAGAGAAAAGTTACGATAAGGGAAGTTTTTCTCTGATGTCTCTCTTTACCTGATACCTGAACGCTTACAAAGAGGTAAAAAATTAGAATGCGAATTTGTATGTTAGCCCGTTCTATACCGGTACATGCCAAGGGTGGATTAGAAGACCATACAATGATGATTTGCCAGGGACTTGTCCAAAAAGGTCATGAGGTAATTTTAATTACTACCCAACATCCACAAGGCAAGGAATACGAAGTTAGCGATGGTGTAGAAATATATTATACAAAGGGGACAATCCCCGGTAAATACTCCTGGTCATGGTGTAGAAGAAGCGTCCAAGAATTTATTAGATTACATACCCTAAAAAAGTTTGATGTCGTTCATGGTCAAAGTGGTGGAGGGATACCTTTTCTTTTAAAGGGATTAAACAGAAAATACAATATTCCGACTGTAATTTCTTTACATGGAACTACCATTGATGAGATTAAGTCTGCTTGTGATGTCCTATTTTCCTCTTACAAAGATATACGAAATGTCTTTCTATCTATGCGAAGGATTTTATATCATCTTTATAATTATTCCTTTGTATCTCGTAGGGCTCTTATGAGAGCTGATGCCATTATTGCTACGAGCAATGAGCAGGTAAAACGCATAAAGATTCTTTACCAAACTAAGGATAGTGATTTATATGTAGTTTATAATGGAATTGATACAGACTTATTTGCACCTAAAAGTAGCACCGAATTAAAGGAGAAATATAAAATAAATCAAGAAAATAAGATTATTTTAGGTGTGGCAAGACTGACTAAAGAAAAAGGGATTCAAAACATTATCCTATCTATGCCGGCTATCCTTAAGAGTATTCATGAGGCTAAATTAATCATTGTCGGTAATGGAAATTATCGAAAGGACTTAGAATTATTGATTGATAAATTGGGATTAAAGGAACATATTTTTATTACTGGGCTTGTGCCTTATGAGGAGTTACCTCTATTTTATAATTTAGCCGATGTATTTGTCAATGCAACTATCAGGGTTAACGGCTATGATTTAACTATACTTCAAGCAATGGCTTGTGAAAAGCCGGTGATAGTTTCTAATCTTGGTAGCGTTCCCACAGTTATTACTCATAATGAAGATGGGATTTTAGTCTCACCTGGTGATGTTCGGATTTTAACGCAAGAGGTTATCAGGATATTGAAAGATAAAGAATTAGCTGCAAATATAGGTAAAAAAGCACGGAAAAAGATAGTTAGTCGGTTTAGTTTAGAAAGTATGACCGAGGAACTTATA
>JASEHU010000015.1 GCA_030018635.1 bacterium | reverse complement strand
CTAAAAGCAAGGTAAAAGCCCCTTTTTTCCGTCGTCCTAAAGTAGCCACACCCGTCTCCATCTGGTTAGATTTGTATATTCTATAAATATCTATAAGTTCACAGGAATTGATTTTCCGGAAGAAGTCTTCAGCCTGTTCCCATCTTTCTAATGCTTTGTCCCTTTCTCCCATACCGTAGTGAAGGTTGCCTATACCCCGATAGGCTACCCCCTCACCATAAGGGCAATGGAGCTTGGATGCAATACGAGCACTTTTCTCCATAAAGGTTAATGCCTGTTTATTCTTGCCCATGAGGCGATGTACTTCACCTAAGTCAAAATTTATACCTCCCAGACCTCTTTGGTTTTTAATCTTTTCAAAAATCTGCTTAGCCTTCTCGAAATCCTCCTTAGCTTGGTATAAACATTTTTTTGCTATACGATATCGGACTATCTTCCTGAAAATTTTACCTAAACAACTCCATCTATTAGTAGAAGGACGATGTTGCTGCTTTTCGAATATAGATAAAGATAGCTTGCTCAACTGTCGAAGACAGCGGGCTTGGTTTCTGAAATTTGTTTCTATTTTCAGGCTCTCTTCTAATGATTCCTTTGCTTCATTGTATCGCTCCAGTTTTCTGAGAACTCCACCCAGACGACGTAAGGTGTTGGCACGAAAACTTTGTTTATCTTTCTCAAAAGGAAATTTTTTGACAATCTGCAGAGCCTCCTCAAAATGTCTCAGAGCCAATTCATGTAACCCTTTGTGATATTCGCTATCACCTACCAAATGGTGACTTCTCGCTTTAAGATAATAATTCTCTTCAAGCTCCAGAGATAGTTCTAATGCACGTTTGTAGGTCTGATTGGCCTTGTCGTAATCATTCTCGTCATCCTGGAGATAGGCCTCCAACTGTAGAATTAAGATCAACTCTTGCTTATACCAATCATCATCTTCTCGGAGGTATTGTCGGGCGTGCTTAATATAACTTTGACACTCATCATGGTGTCCCAGCCAATAGTGAAAGAATATCAATGCCCTAGTCACTAAAACCGCCTGATGTCTTAAGTATAGAGACTGACAATGATCCAAGGTCTTTTCACACAGATCAATGGCCATAGACCAATCCATCTGCGAGAGGTAGCCTATTGGCATGACAGTCTCACTGTCCATCTCTGGATGGAGACCAATGAGCCAGAGGGTGAGGTCAATAAATTGTTGGTGATCTTCATAAATTTTGCAATAGTCTAGACTCATACGGATATGAGTAATCTCCTGTTTTAATTGATTAAAGTTATCGTAGCTCTCCTTCACCAGATCCATAAAATAGGTATAGCAACCTCTTTTGTACTTATCCTGCAGATCATTCGTCAGTTGGTTTAGTTTGATCTGTGCATATTGTCGCATAAGGGGATGCAAATTATACCGTCCTTGATAATATTTCAGGAGAGATAGATCAACCAGATTATCTAAGTGTTCCTGGACTTTTTCAATTCCGGTCACAGCGGATACTGCTTCAGAACCAAAATCCTGCTCACCAAATACCCCTAATGCAGCAAAGATTTCTTGGTCTCGGGGAGATAGACGAGAATAGCTGGAATCGAAGGACGATTTTACACTGATATTTTCATTCCCTCCTGGATGGGATAGCAGATTTTGAATATTTGCTCGAATTTCACTAAAATATTCTTTGAATGACATCTCTTCTAATCGTTTTAGTCTCTTTCCTGCAATCTCTATTGCTAATGGAAGATGACCTAAAATTTCACAAATTTCCTTAGCAATTTGCTCTTCTTCATTATACCATTCGCGACCCGAACATTTGGAAAGGAGTCTTAAGGATTCATTTGGATGAAGGCACTCAAGATTCAAAGAGTAAGAATCTAACGCTGCTGATAGATTGTAATTACGTGTAGTGACCAAAATTACCGGAGGGGAAATATTAGGCATAAGGAATTTTACATCTTCGACCTTTTCAGCATTATCAATAATCAGAAGTAATCGTTTACCCTTGAGTAGGTCGCGTAAAGCTGCTGATTTACCCTCTAAAGTAGGATAATCTTGCAGGTTAGTTTTTAGTGATGCTCCAACCTGAAGTATATGCTCGACGGGAGAAGTATCAGAACTTGCCTGAATCCATAACACTCCATCTGGAAATCGCTTTCGCAGTTTATGTGCTAATTCGTTAGCTAGGGTAGTTTTACCTACCCCTGGCATGCACTGAATCACCGCAACCACAATAGATTTCCTTCTTATCAGTAAAGATTGGGTTAAACTTTTTATCTTTTCTGTGCGACCCACGAAGTTTTCAAGACGCGCCCTTGCCTGAAATAGAGATTGTTTCTTTGGCCAAGAAATTATTATCTTGCTGATTCTTATAATTCCTTCAACAACTTCTATTATAAATGGGACCATTTTACTTTCTCCCTAAATTTGTTTTTCTTTAAGTAGTGCAAACTTTAAAATTCCGGCTGCTCCAATTGATCCAGCCTTATCCCCTAATTTCCCTATAGCAATCTTTGCAAAATTGTAGATTACAGGAAATGTTCTTGCTTCTGCTTCTTTATAGATTGGGGCTAATAGATCATTTCCCATATTTGTCAGACCACCAACAAGGACAATCATCTCTGGATTAAAGATATTTAACAAATTTGCGATACCGATACCTAAATATCTTGTAGTCTCATCTATCACCTCTTTAGCAAGTATATCATCCTCTTTTGATGCCTTATAAATAAGTTTTGCTGTAATCTTTGTAAAATCACCTTCTACTAATGAGACTATTTTACTCTCTCTGCCCACTTTGATCTTTTTCATAAATCTCTCTTTCATTCCTGTTGCACCTGCCAGTAATGAGAGACATCCTCTATTACCACAAAAACACTTTGTCCCTTCAGGCTCTACTGTCATGTGTCCAAGTTCTCCTCCATTATAGTTGGCACCTCGATATAACTTACCATTGAGAATAATTCCCCCACCTATACCTGTGCCAAGTGTAAGGCATATAATATCTCTAAGACCTTTTCCAGCACCAACCCACCATTCACCAAAGGATGCTGCATTAGCATCGTTATCTAAAATAACAGGCAGTTGAAATTCATCAGAGATTTCTTTTGATAGTGGTATCTCCTTCCAATCAGGGAAGATAGGGGAGGTGATAAAATGACCACTATTATAATTAACTAAGCCACATGCCCCAATGCCTATTCCTATAAATTCTGTTATATCGAAATTAGTGGATATAATAGCTTTATCAATGAGTATTTTCATTCTTTTTATTATAGAGTCCTTACTTTCCCAACGCAATGTCTTCTCCTTTATGTGAGAGACCACATTTCCATTCACATCACACACTGTGACAACCATATTAGTCCCACCAAAATCTACACCGATTACAAATTGTTGATTTATGTTTTTTTTCATAGTATCTTGCCTTTTGTTTAAAAATTATAGGATGGATAGCAGAACTGATAAAACAGGTCATTACCACCATCGTTGTCCCTCAAAAGGTTTATTTATTATGAGAGGTCTTAAATAATCGATTGCCTTTCTGATACCATCCTCACGACTCATCGTAGCATCTTCGTGTTCAACAGTTAACACATAATCGTAATCTATTAATCGAAGTTCTGTAATAATCCTTTTCCATGGTATATCGCCCCAGCCAGGGATCCGGAATCTGAAACCACGGTCAATTCTTGCCCAGCTACCATGAGCCAAAAGACCCGACCGGCTAATATTATGCTTGACAATCTCCCCATCTTTAGCATGAACATGATAGATGCGTTTACCGAGTACCTGAATGAACACAACAGGATCTACCCCTGCTAACAAGAGATTAGCTGGATCGAAATTAAAACCCCATTCTTGACGGTCATTCAGAAGAGACATTGTAAGCTCAGCAGTCTCAATGTTATAAGCATACTCCTTAGGATGACACTCATGGGCAAATTTAATTCCATATTCAGCAAAGGTATCGAGGATACCATTCCAGCGAGTCACAAAGGTTTCTGCCATCTCTTCCCACCCTCGTTCATTAGGCCAGGGAAACCATCTAGAATAATCTTCACAACCACAGAAACCACAGACTACAGGTACTTCAAGAGCAGCAGCAGCTTGTGCTGTTTTTTTGATACGCTTGATGCCATAGGCAATCTTCTCTTCAGGACTACCTTGATAGATATGATCTGTATCATGATGATGGGGCCCTAATACTAATTGTCCCTCGGCATGATTGCTTAAAGCTGAAATCATCAAACCATAACTTTCTATCTTCTGCTTTAGTTTTTTGGCATTATCTCCCTGGAGGATTTCATCTATGTCAATCTGTCCATGGGCACGGTCAACTGCTATTTCTACAGCTTGATATCCTCTCTTAGAAGCATCCTGTAACGCCTCGTCTAAGGATATATGGTTATAAACGCCTAAAAAAATCCCTACCTTCATCCGTTTCTACCCTCAAATAGAATCCATAGTTACATTTTCAAGGATATACGAGATTAACTTCTCTGCTACCTCATATGAAGGAACAAGAGGATGCGAGAGAAGAGCCAAAAGGATACTCTGTTGTGTCCTCCGAATTGTTGCTTCCAAAGCTAATTCTTCATAAGCCTGGATAGCCATTAATAATCCTCTGAAAGCTATGGGAATATGTCCGACTGGTAAAGGGTTAACTTTTTCCTGGCTAACTATCGCCGGCAGCTCAACTATAGAGGTCATTGGCAAATCTTCAATTACTCCGTTATTAGTTGTATTAAGAATTAATCGGTCACTTCTATCATTAATCAAGGCAAGCAAGATTGGCACTAAAGCTTCACGATACCAAGATACTCCTCGTCTTTTGAGAAGTGGAGGTATAGTAGTAAGTTTTGGATCCTTATAAAGGGAATATAGTTCTTTTTCTATTTCTTTTAATTCAGTAACTCGGCTTTTTGTTCGAGCAAGACTACTTTGTACTTCTCTCTCAGGGTGGTAGTAAAGTGCTAAATACCGTATTGGAATTGCCTGCTGAGCTTTAATTATTGCAGGTTCAATTCCAAATAAAGAACTATCATTTATAGTATCAATTACTTCTTTAGTTATCTCTTTATTACCATTTCGTATCCTATAAATCCAACCTTGGTGATTAATCCCTACATAATCAATCTTAATCTGAGACCGATTCAACCCCATTAGAGCAGCTATCTTTTGAACTGTTATCTCTGGCAAATCACAAATGCCTAATGTTCTGACCTTCGAGAAATGAACAATAGCTCTAAGGACGATACTACAAGGATTAGTAAGATTTAGAAACCATGCCTTAGAGGCATACCGTTCAATTTCTTGAACAATTTCAAGTACCACAGGAACAGTGCGCATAGCGTTAGCTAAACCTCCTGGGCCAATACTTTCATCTCCAGGAATACCAAAAGAAAGAGGGAAAGTATCATCATGATCCCTGGCTGCTAAACCACCAACTCGTATCTGATTGATAATATACGCAGCATCAGCAATTGCTCGTATTCTATCTGTAGTGAAAGAAACTTTGAAGGGGGCTTGTGCTATAGTTATCATTCTTTGGACTAATCCAGCAACACATGAAAGATTAGCTTCATTTCTCCCTGTCAACATCAGATGAAGTGGTGGAAATTCCTCTGATCTATCTATCAATGTTTGTATGAATTCTGGTGTATAGCTACTACTACCACCT
The DNA here is from genome assembly GCA_030018635.1 of bacterium. GTDB lineage: Bacteria > UBA9089 > CG2-30-40-21 > CG2-30-40-21 > SBAY01 > SBAY01. The sequence continues at coordinate 9,481 of JASEHU010000015.1, read as the reverse complement.
AACACAGTAATTTTAAGCTCAGTCATTATTTGGACTCTCCTTACCAAGCTGAGAATTTATATCACAAGCAATATCCAATTGAACGTGATTCCTTTCATAGCAGTAGTTACAATAAAGACACATACGGATGTTGGCAAATAGATTCTTTTTTACTTTTATAGGCCATTCTGGGTCTGCCAATAATGCTCGCCCCAAAGCGATCAAGTCTGCTTTTCCTTTCTTTAAAATGCTCTCTGCAAAGAGTGGATTATGAATTCTTCCAACAGCAATTACTGGAACTGTAACTACCTCTTTTACAGCTTGAGCTAAGTGAACAAGGTACCCTTCTGGAGTATCCATAGATGGAGTTGATATGTAGGAAGAGGAAGATATTCCTCCAGATACATCAATAGCACTCACACCAAGAGACTGTAAGACCTTAGCAATATCTTTTCCCTCCTGGATAGTCAAACCTCCTTTTATGGACTCCTCAGCACTTAACCTACACAAAATTGGGAATTCATCTCCCACTTCTATCCTAATTCTTTCTACTACCTCAATGGCAAATCTGATTCTTTTTTGAAAATTGCCCCCATACTTATCTGTTCGTCGATTAAAATATGGGGAAAGAAATTGGTTTATAAGATACCCATGAGCCATATGTAATTCAATAGCATCAAACCCTGCATTCTTTGCTCGCTTAGCCGCCCCACCAAATAATCGGACAATATTTTCAATTTCTTCAATGGTTAACTCTCGTGATACATTGCCATTTATATTAGAGATAGACGAAGGAGTAACTGACTGAGATCCACAAATTGCTGCTTTAGTCCTTCTTCCAGCATGCCAAAGTTGAACAGCTATCTTAACATCATAATTGTGTACAGCATCTACTAAGTTACTCAATCCGGAGATTAAGGTATCACTGTGGATTCCCAAATTACAAGTAGAAGCCTTCCCAACCAAATCAATATAGGAGGATTCAACAATAATAAGTCCTACGCCGCCTTTAGCTCGTTTCACAAGATAATGCTTTAGCTTCTCAGTCACTGACCCATCTTCAGCAGCATAATTTGTTGACATAGGAGCCATTACAATCCTGTTTTTTAGTTCCATTTTACCAATCTTTATTGGTTGTAAAAGAAGCATTTTGACTGTTTCCTCTCTATCAAAGTTCACAATGGCCTTTTAAGTTTTACCTCAACTACCAAAATTTTTATTTCCTCCTTAGACTCATTTCTTATGCCGTGAGACCAACCAGGTTTATTTAAAATTAAATCTCCTGAGCATACCTCTCGTTCTTCTCCATTAACTGTTATTATTCCCCTCCCCTCTAAGATAAAGTACATCTCCTCATCTTCTCCATGCTTATGTATTCCAATAGAACTACCGGGTGGTATAATTGCAAAGTCAACAAAGTTCCAATCACTTTCAAAATCTTCTGCTATAAATGGTCTGCACAAATTTATTACTCCTTCTCCTCTATGTACAGAACCAATAGATTGTTTTTCAATATTTTTTATATTTTTTACTATCATACCATAGCCTTCTTCTATTACTTCTATATATTTATTTCTAATAAGTTTTTAATCAGCATTTACAATGGCCTCTGATAATTCATCTTCAGTAAGGTCATCTACAATTATAACTTTCCCTATTTTTTGGGGAATAACAAAGTGTATTTCTCCACCCCGAATTAGTTTAATGATACTTATAGATCGCCATAAATGTTGAGGCTCAACCGCATCTACTAATGTTGGGAGTCCAATTTTTGACAGAAGATTTATTATCCGATCTCTGGTCTCTAAACTACAGATTCTTCTTTGGGTTGCAATTCTTGTTGCTGTTGCCATTCCCATACTAATTGCTTCCCCGTGTTTAATTGCTTGATAGGTCGTTTCAGTTTCTACAGCATGTCCAATAGTATGTCCGAAATTCAAATCTCGTCGCAGCTCATTCTCATAAGGATCTAAAGAAACAAGATATGCCTTAATTTTGGCAGATTCTACAACTACCTTATATAAGACTGAAACCTCTCGATCCAATAGACTCTGATAGTTCTCTTCTATAAACTTAAATAAAGATGGCGAATTAATAATTGCTATTTTAACAGCTTCAGCTAAGCCATTCTTTATCTCTTCATTAGCTAATGTAGTCAGTATTGAAGGATCAATATATATACCTTTAGGATGATAAAAAGCTCCAATCAGATTCTTTGCTACCCCATAATTCACAGCTACTTTTCCTCCTATACTGCTGTCATGTTGTGCTAAAAGTGTAGTTGGAACATTTACATAAGGTATTCCTCGCATATATGTGGCTGCTACAAATCCTGCTAAATCAGTTATCATTCCTCCACCAAGTGCTAAGATAATATCTCTTCGACCAATCTTGAGGTCAACTAACTTACTAAAAAGATAATTAGCCATTTCAAGAGACTTAGATGTTTCTCCCTCTGGAACTTTTAAAAGATCACAGATGAAATTACTTTTTTTAAGAGATTCTTCAACTTTAAAACCATAGAGATTATTTACCCTTTCATCTGTGACAATAATTATTTTCCGGTTACCTATAAGCGGTTGAAATAACTCTCCTATATGTGTCAAAAGGCCATTTTCAATCAGTATATCGTATTTCTCATTTCTAGATATATTAACCTTAATAGTCTCCATTTTGTCTATCCTCTCCTCTCATTCATTTTCCCATTCCTTACTAACCGAATCAAACTTATCCAGTTTTTCTTTAAATATCTTCTGAATCTCATCAAGTCTTTGTTGTGTTTTGGCTTCGAATCGTAGGACTAAAACTGGTAGATTAGATGATGCCCTGACCAATCCCCAAGCATCTCCAAACAGTACCCGTGCCCCATTAACATCAATTACCTCATACTTCCTTTTGAATTCCTCAGTTAACTCATCAACTACCCTATATTTTTTATCATCAGGACAATCCACATGAATAGCCGGAGTAGAGAGATAATAGGGAGTAGTAGCGATTAACTCGGATAGCGTGTTATCCCGTAAAGATAGATATTCTAAAAATCTCAATGTAGTAAATACTGCATCATCAAAACCATAGAAATCATCGACATAGAATATATGCCCGCTCATTTCTCCGGCAAAAGCCGCCTTTTCTGTATGGAGCTTATGTTTAATGTGTGAATGTCCGGTCTTCCACATAATTGGAATACCACCATGAGCTTTAATATCTTCTTCTAAAGCCTGAGAGCATTTCACATCAAAGATAATCTTTGACCCAGGCTTTTTTTCGAGAAGTTGTCTGGCCAGTAAAATCATATACCGATCAGGCCAGATATTCTCACCATGCTCATCCACAATTCCCAGTCGGTCTCCATCCCCATCATAGGCTACCCCAATATCAGCTCCCACTTCTTTTATTTTACTACCTAAAGCTTGAACGGTTTCCACTAAGGCAGGGTCTGGCTCATGATTAGGGAAATTAGGGTCAAGTTCACAAAATTGCTCAAAGACTTCTAATCCTGCTTTTCGCAAAATATTTGGTACAATTGCTCCACTTGTCCCATTCCCAGCATCAATAACTACTTTTAATGGTTTTCTTATCTTAATTCGGCTTATTAGATCATTAGTATAGGATTCAATAATCTCTTCCTTTCGTACTTCACCTTGGCCTTCTATGAATGTCGCTGCTTCAATTGTTTGATAAATCTCCTGGAGTTCTTCACCGATCAAGGTATAAGATGGACCGAAAGCTAATTTAAACCCACTCCAATCCTTAGGATTATGACTGCCGGTAATCATTACTCCGCCCTTAGTATCGAAGTAATATTGAGACCAATACATTATGGGGGCAAGAGTCATTCCAAGATCGATAACATCACAGCCGGTTGAGGTTAATCCTCTAATCATAGCCGCATGAAAATCTTCTGAACATAGCCTGCTATCATGCCCTAAAACGACCTCTTTAACCTCACGCTTTCTTAAAAAAGTTCCATACCCCTTAGCAATCAACTCCACTGTTGTAGGATTCAAATCCTCTTCATCTACTCTTCCCCTAATATCATACTCCCTGAACATTAGTTTATTAATCTTTGCCATTTTTTTAAACTCCTTTCTTTTAAAATATCTCTTTAAGATTAAATTTTAGCCCTTTAATTAAATCTGACTCAACAGTATTATTTTCTTTATAAATACCCATCGTTTTATAGGAACTACCTTTTAATGATAAGACCTCAAGTGTTTTTTTATCTGTATCTGCTATCCAGTATTCGGCTACCTTATAGACCTCATAAAGCCTCTTTTTTGTAATTCTATCTAATTTTTGGGTATAAGGCGAGAGAATTTCAATAACTAAATCCGGTGTGCCTTCAATATATTTCTCCTTAATTATAGCCAACTTTTCTCTCGAAACAAAGAAAATATCCGGTTGAACTATATCTACATCGGATAATAGGACATCACAAGGTGCGATAAATACCTCTCCTCGGTTATTTCTCCTTACAAAATTACGAAGTATCTCTGCTAAATTCAATAATATTTTTTGATGATATGGAACTGGTGCCGGTGTCATATATACCTCCCCATCTATTATTTGATATCTTCTGCCATTATCAGGAAAGTGAATATAATCCTGATAGGTGAACATTTCCTCTTCTTTTACAGCCGCCTGTCTCATCAGAATCATCTCCTTTTTAAAATATCTTTTGCAGATTAAACCTTATCCCCGGGTAATACCCCCAATAGGTTTTTTTCCCTTCTAATCTATGATACCATTTTTAAACTTTTTTTTCAAGTGTTTTTTTGCTTTTCAGAAATTTTTCTTGAAAAATTACAGAATAAATGGTATAATTATATTTATAGCAGGTATTAGTCAAAAGTTTACATAAAAATATCGAATATTGAATGTAGAATGTAGAATGTAGAAGGAAGAAGAAAGAAGGAAGAAAAAGATACCAGGACTTCACAATTCTACATTCTACATTCAATATTCTACATTCAAACGGAGGGAATATTCGGGTATGGGAAGACGCGGGATTCGAGTTGAAGAGATAGGAAGTATTTTGGAGAGAATGCTGGCGAGAATAAGGGTGCATGATAGAGATGGCCGGGAAATCCCGCTATCCCGAAAATTAGCCGAGGTCAGGGCTATCCAATTATGGCCGGATGTCGTTGGAGATAATGTATCTGCCCATACTAAACCACTCAGTATCCAGGATAAAATAATCTTTGTCAAGGTCGATAATTCAGCCTGGTGCAATGAACTTTCGTTCTTTAAGAAGGATATTATAAAAAAGGTTAATGAGGGAGTAGGGATGCGGGTCATAAGGGATGTGTATTTTAAGGTATAATTGATAATTGTAAGCGTTCAGGTATCAGGTATCAGGTAAAGAGAGAGACATCAGAGAAAGGATTTCCTTTCTTAACTTTTCTCTTTACCGGACTGCTGATACCTGACACCTGAACGCTTACTGATAATTAACAAGGGAGGGAAAATTAAAAAAATGGAGACAACTTATACTACAGAAAAGATTCAAGTATTAGAGGGATTGGAAGGCGTTAGAAAAAGACCAAGTATGTATATCGGTGATACCAGTATTCACGGGTTACATCACTTAGTCTATGAGGCGGTGGATAACTCAATCGATGAGGCATTAGCCGGCGTTTGCAAAAATATCAATGTGACCATAACCCAGGATGGAAACATCATCGTTGAGGATGATGGGCGTGGCATACCGGTTGATATTCATCCTGTCTATAAAAAAACCGGGGTAGAAATTGTAATGACCATGCTTCACGCAGGGGGTAAATTTGATGATAAGGCGTACAGAATCTCCGGTGGATTACATGGAGTAGGTATTTCGGTTGTCAATGCCCTATCAGAATGGATGGAGGTAGAGGTAAATCGGCAGGGAACGGTCTATTGCCAAAAATACAAATTCGGAAAAGCAACTACCCCGCTTGAGATAATTGGAACAACGGATAAAACAGGCACTAAAATTAGATTTAAGCCGGACAAAAAGATATTTAAGCAGACACAAGAATTCTCCTTTGATGTGTTATCCCAGCGACTTAGAGAATTAGCCTTTTTAAACAAAGGACTAAAAATCTCCATCTCAGACGAAAAATTCAAGAAAGAACATACCTTTTTTTATGAAGGTGGGATTATCTCCTTTGTTGAATACCTGAATGAAAATAAAACCCCACTTCATGATAGGCCTATCTATTTCTCAAAAGAAAAAGATGGTCTGGAGGTAGAGATTGCTATCCAGTATAATGATGGTTATCTTGAAAGTATCTTTTCGTATGCGAATACGATTAATACCCATGAAGGTGGAACTCACTTAATTGGTTTCAAATCAGGTCTTACCCGCGTTCTGAATGAGTATGCCCGAAAGAATAACCTATACAAGGAGGCTGATTTCTCACTTTCCGGTGAGGATGTGCGTGAAGGGATAACGGTGGTGATAAGTGTAAAATTAAGGGAGCCTCAGTTTGAGGGACAAACCAAGACAAAATTAGGCAATAGTGAGGTAAAAGGTATTGTTGAGTCGATTGTCGGGGAAGGATTAGAGATATTTTGCGAAGAAAATCCATCTATTGCCAAGAAGATAATCGAAAAGTCGATTACGGCTGCTCGGGCTAGAGAAGCCGCCAGAAAGGCACGAGAATTGACCAGACGCAAAAGTGCTCTGGAGTTTGACTCGCTACCAGGTAAATTAGCTGATTGCTCGGAGCGAGACCCTGCCCAATGTGAGATTTATTTAGTCGAAGGGGATTCTGCCGGTGGCTCAGCCAAGCAAGGCAGGGATAGAAGATTTCAGGCTATTTTACCCCTGCGAGGTAAGATTTTGAATGTAGAAAAAGCCCGACTTGACCACGCCTTAGAAAATGAGGAGATAAGAACGGTTATTACTGCCTTAGGCACTGGTATTGGAGAGGATGATTTTGATTTGAGCAAACTACGGTATCATAAGGTCATTATTATGACCGATGCGGATGTTGATGGCGCTCATATTCGAACATTGCTTCTGACCTTGTTTTATCGCTATTTCCCTGAGTTGATAGAGCAGGGTTATGTCTTTATTGCCCAACCGCCTCTTTACGGGGTTAAAAAGTCTAAAAAGGACTATTATGCCTACTCGGATGATGAATTAGGAAAATTATTAGAAAAGATTGGCCGAAAAGGGATAAGTATCCAGAGATATAAAGGATTGGGAGAAATGAATCCAGACCAACTCTGGTTAACGACCATGGACCCAGAAACCAGAACCATTCTACAAGTTACCTTAGAAGATACCGTAGAGGCAAATAATATCTTTACGATTTTAATGGGTGATAAGGTCGAGCCAAGACGTAATTTCATTCAAACCCATGCACTGGAGGTGCGGAATCTGGATGTGTAATTACAAAAGAATACTTTTTTCGTAGAGATTCGTAGAGAATAGAGAAATGATTACCTAACTATATGTAAATCATGTAGTTACAGAATTCGGCTTATGAACTACCAAAATTTTTTAAAATTTTTTACTTGACATATTCAAGGTTATATGATAAAATACTCAAGATATTTCTAAAAACTCACAGGGGGTGAAAAAGACATATTGACATATTAAAATGGGAGGAGGATAATATGTCTAAAAAAATGATAGGTTCATTTATTTCAGGGGTAAGCATAGAAAAAATGGAAGAATTAGGAATTAGAAGATTATCTACTACTAAAGAAGATCATGAAAGACTCGCCAAGGGAATAGAACAAATAAGACCTTTGGTAGAAAAAGGAATAGCAGAAGTCCGAGAATGGAAAAGGAATTCTGATGAGGCACAAGAATGGTTTCCAGGATGTATCAGTATGTGATATCCTTAAATTAGGTTGTTCTTTAAAGTAGAATTGGAATAAAATAAAGGGAATAGGGAAAACTATATCCCTTTATTTTATTAATATGTTATTTAGAAGGGTGCGTTGATGTCAGACACAATAATATCCGGAATGACATTTGTAGACTTTTATGACTTAGCAAAAACTCATGGTAATGGTAAGCCTTTAAAAAGAATACTGTCATTAGTTGAAAAGGAAGGTTGTACTGAGGTAAGGAAGAGTGAGGTTGAGGATTGCGAAGGATGGAATGCTGAATGGGAAATTCAGTATCAATTTATGAGAACACCCAAAACGGCTTTAAAATTTGACTTTTATGCAAAAAATGAGGAGTATTTAGGTTTTGTAATCTTACGCCCTTCTTACTTTACGGTTTGTGATTCTTTCATTCGTATCCCCACTAAGGGTACAAAAAAAATCCAGTTATTTTGTAACTTGCAAAAATTCTTTTCAGGGAATTGAAGGAGTTCCTTTTATACAACAAGATTTGATGACAGGAAGATGTGCACATGCATGTTTATCAATGATTTCCAAAACTTTAAGTCTAAAAGCAGGGAACCCTTTTTTAACTTTTAAAGAAATAAGAGAACTTGTTGGTAATACTCATACTCCTGCCTCTGGTCTAAATTTTAATGAAGCTAAAAGTGTTATTAAAGGAATGGATTGTTCTCCACAATCTTACGATTATTCTATTAAAGATCCTTCATACTCTCCATACGAACCAGAGGAAATTATTTATCAATATATTGAATCACAAATTCCTGTATATGTAGGTCTACGACTTGAAGATGGAGGACATTCAATAGTAGTAATAGGACATACCTTTGATTCTAATGCATGGTGGCCTGAAGCAAGTGGAGGTTACTATAAACATAAAAAAAGTCTTTATTTTAAAAGTCCTATCTTTACAGACTTTATAATTCAAGATGATAACTTTGGTCCCTACCTTACAATTCCAAGAGGTTTTTTTTCTCGAGAAAATGTTTCAAAGATTATTGTTCCCCTGTCAGAACCTCTTTCTTTACTAGCCGAAGAAGTTGAAGATTATATAGTATTTAATTATCTCACAAATCCCAATTTTCTTAAACAAATGAAAATTCATAAAACCCATTGGACAGATTCTTATCTTCATCACTTTAGTGAACATAAACTTCTTTTAAGAACCCTTTTAATTGAACGAGACGAATTTATAAATTCTATTAAAAATAACTCTGGAGCAAAAGATATTAAGACTTTTCATACTAATTCTTCTCTTTTCCCTGCAATTACTTCTAATATACCAAAATTTTGGCTTATTGAAATAAGTATCCCAGAATTTTTCACTCATAAACATTATCGTGTAGGAGAAGTAATAATTAATCCTTATGAAAAAAATTGGTTAAAATCTATTTTATCCATTCATTTACCAAATGTTCTGTTTGCAAAAAATCCTGAAGGAGGACTTGAAGAATATCTCATAAAAGATGATGTTCCTTATGAAATAGTCAGGTCCCCTCGTGTCTAAATTTTTGACATTGTCTCAAAGTCAAAAATGGTGACAAAACTCCTTTACTACCTGCTTTTGCATTAGATACAAATTATGAGAAAGATACCCTCTTGGTTCATAACATTTGATATTGTGGGTGCTCCAGTAGTCAGAATTCAGGAGTCA
>JASEHU010000159.1 GCA_030018635.1 bacterium | reverse complement strand
TTTGTGTTCTTTGTGTGAGAAAAACCCACAAATTTAAGTGTCATGGAGTAGTAGTGGGTCATTCCATTGTGTCCCCAGATAATCCCAGATAATCCACCGGCTTTAGAGAGAGCATCTTTAAGAAGACCAAAAATGGGCGTATCTGTATCACTTGGCAGGTTGTTCACATGTCGGTACAAATATTTTGCATGAGATATTCCTCGAAAGGTAAAGGTAGAGGTGAAAAGAGTTACTTTACCTTTACCTTTACTTTTTACACCCAGACAAAAATCTTTAATATCAATCCAAAAATAACGGCAAAAGCCATACTGGTTATACTGTCAAATAAACTATATTCTTCCTCTTTTACCCTGGAAATAGACATACGGGTAAATAATACTGTTGGTATAAATAAATAGAATAAACCCGGCATCAGAATTAAAACCATAACCAATAACCGCTCGATTATCCCATAGCGTTTAGTGGTTAATGATTGACTCGTATATTCCTTAATAAACATTTTCTTCAAATAATGAATAACTATTGCCCCAAAATATCCGGCAGCAATAAATCCACTCAAGGTTAAAATTATTTGTTTATTCTCTATTATGTCTTTTATAGATTCAGGTAGGATAGGTAATGGTGCAGAAATAATTATAAGACTAACTAACCAGACCATGAATATATGCAGGCATTGGTCCAATAAAAACATCCAGAGATTGTCTAAATTAGCCTTTTTGCTAAAAACTACCCTTGTCCAATCGATTATAAAGTGCGAGCAGAGCAGAATGATAATTCCAACCCACATTCGCATCGCCAATACATAAGGGACTAAAAATAGGACTGAAACCATGACAACAATCGCACAATGAAGAAGCACGCCCCACTTACTCTTTACCTTCAATCTAAATATTTCATTAAATTGTAAAGGGAAGTCTCCAATTAAATGAGCTAACAACAACTGCCAAAAAATCATCTTTTCTCCTAATTATTAATTAATTCACTGCCTCATAAATTATGATTATCGGAACAGTTCATTTTTATCGTTTTTTCTGTAATTTCTTCTGGAAATTAGAAATTGGAAATTAGCTCTCTTCTCTTTTCCTAATTTCCAATTTCAAGTTTCTAATTTCAACTCCATTTTTAACCGCAAATTTTCAGACTAAAGTAGAAACATCTTTAATTATCACAATTTATTAGCCTTTAAGGTATAATTAATCCATCCTCATAAGCCTTTAAAAATGCCTCGGCTATATCAGGGTCAAACTGCCTATCAGATTGTTCTTTTATCTCCTCTAATGCCCTTTGATGTGGCAATCCTTTCCGATATGGTCTGTCCGAGGTCATGGCATCAAAGGTATCGGCTACAGCCAAAACCCTACCTAAAAAGGATATTCCCTCACCTTTTAATCTATTGGGATAACCCCCTCCATCATATCGTTCATGATGTTGCCAAACACCAGGAACTACAGATTGTAATTGTTTTATCGGCTTAATAATCTCGGCACCGATAGTCGGATGTTTCATTATTTCTGCAAACTCTTCATCTGTTAGTCTGTCTGGTTTTCTAATAATAGCCTCACTTATTCCTATCTTCCCAATATCATGAAGTAGCCCGGCTAATCTAATAGTTTCCTTTTCATCATCAGGCAAATTCAATTCAGAAACTATGGCTTGAGAATATTTCATTACCCGCTCACTATGCCCACGGGTGTAAGGGTCTTTTGCCTCAATTGTGGTGACTAATGCCTTGATACTATTAAAAAACAGGTCTTTTAAATCCTCATACAACCGCGCATTCTCAATAGCAATTGCCCCTTGATTAGCCATTGCCTGCAATAATTCTAAATCATCCTGTGAAAATCCCTCCTCACCAATTTTATTAAGAGCCTCTACCACCCCGATTATCTTATCTTTAATTAATAATGGAACGCAGAGAAGTGATTTCGTGACAAATTCAATCTCCTTATCTATCTTTTTACAAAATCTTGGGTCAAGGGTAACATCCTTAATTGAAATTGGCTGTTTATTTTGAGCCACCCAACCGGCTACTCCCTCAGTGATAGGCAATCTAATTTTTTTAATTTCATCCTTTTTTTCTCCAATAGCTACCTCAAATACAAAATGCCCCTCATCTATCAACATTAATGAAGATGCCTCTGCCTTCATCAGTCTGGTGGTAGATTCCATAATTAAAGGCAATAATTCCTTTAATTGTAAGGTAGAATTAACAATCTGGCTGACCTCAATCAATGATTCTAACCTATCAACCTTTTGAAGGATGGATTGAAAGGATTTATTAAATGCGTAGAATTTCTCGGACACCTTTTCATCAAGGTTAATCTCTTTCCCTAATTCTTCTAATTGTCTTTGGGCTAATTTTAGGTCTTCCCTCATCTCTTATCCTGCCTCGTATAATTAAAAATTATGAATTATGAATTATGAATTATGAATTATAAAATTAAGAATTTATTGTCTTCTTTTTCCTTCATCCATAATTCATAATTACTCAACTTCCTTCATTCATAATTCATAATTCATAATTCATAATTTTTAATTACTCAACTTCCTTTACTAAAAATTCCTTAGCATAAATATCATTGGGGTCAAGTTCCAATAAATATCTAAATGCCTTTTTTGCCTCCTCAATCTTTCCCTGTTGAACATAAATAACCCCTAAAGTTTTACATATATTGACATTTTCCGGACTAAGCTGCATAATAATCAGACATTCCTTAAGTGCCTCATCAAGGTTATTTTCTTGAAGATAAAATTCAACTAATTTTTCTCTAAGCCAGGTGGTTCGAGGACCAGATTCTTTGACTAATAATTCCTTAATATCTGCCCTGATATCTCCTTTACCCAGGCGGGCATAAGTGCGTCTCAAATTCTCAAACCCTATGGAATAATCAGGTTTAAGCCATAGAGTTCGCTTGAATTCTTTAATTGCCTCATCATCCTTTCCAAGCCTTTGATAGACTAACCCAAGAACATTGTGTGGGTCAGGATTAAAAGGGTCAAACTCTATCGACTTTTTAAAATATTTAGCCGCCTTATCTAACTCTTTGCCTTCCAGATAATATCCGGCACCCAGAATAGAATTCCCTACCCCATCATAAGGATTAAAATCGACCAACTTTTTGGTTTGCTCAATGGTCTTTTTAATCCACTTCTCCTCGCCGGTAGATTGGGCTTTAACCAGATACATCGAACACACCTCTCGCTGATACGCAATTTCATAAGGATTAAATTGCCATGCCCGTTCAAATCTATATTGCATATCTTTTTCGTATTCAGGCATTGTCTGGAGGAGCGTTCCCTGTTCATAATTAAAATCAGCAATACACGGTCGAACAACCAATAAAATCCATAACCCGATAGCCAGCCCAATAGTAGCTAATAAAATAATCCAACGAAATTTTTTAACCTCAACAGGTAAAACAACAGAAGAAAATTTGGCTCTAAATATCATCCCTAACCCTAAAATAGTCCAGAAGAAATAAGAGGCTGAAATTCCAGTAGGACTAAATTGATTCTGGATAAGATAAGAAATCAGGGCGGCTAATAGCCCGGTAATATAAAATTTTTGGACATTGTTAGTCTGCCAATAGACTTTCAGACAAATAATTACAAAGGCAATTAGCAGCCAGAGATAGATAATCAATCCAATCGTTCCCCGGGATACCCATGTATCTAACAACTCATTATGGGCACTGGCCGCCGTAGCATAAGCCCCTTCGGCCATAGCCGACTCTATGGGTTTATACTTTAAATGAAAAATACCTATGGTATCCAAGCCTATACCTAAGATAGGATAATCACGAATGATATTTAAGGCACCTTGCCAGAGGTATATTCTCGGATTTAAGTTTGCCATAGATGTCGCAGTAAAGGTTCCTGCTTCAAAAGGAGCCTGTTGGGGCGGTGTAGGGGGATTAAAGATAGTTGATAATCTACCAATTACTGTCAATCCAGGGGTTAGATTTGAAAAGACTATATAGCCAAGGAAAATCACTCCAAATATAACTAAGTGTCTTCGCTTATGAATTATTCTCTTTCCTAATAAAATACCCATTAATACCATTGCCCCTAACATACCCAGAAAAGGTGCCCGGCTGGCTGAAAAACAAAATCCAAATAGAATTAGACCAATGCATATTCCATAAATCCAATAAGGTAAATCTATTTTAGTTTTAAGTGTTTGTGGAGATTTAGAGGTAGCACCTCTGGCAGAGGTAGCACCTCTGGCAGTAGTAATCTGAATTTTCCCCCCTTTCTTCTTTTTTTTTGAAGGTGATAATGCAGGTTTCCCTTTTTGCCTGGTAATAATTTCTTTTGAGAAAAAGATACTTAAGGTTATCCCCAAAACCATAATCACATAATTACCAAAACCAATCGGATTCCCCAGACTTGATGATACCCTACCGCCGGTAAACATCTCCCATTTTACCGGGTCAAGACCATAATATTGAAGAATAGCATAACCAGCCGTTAACACCCCACTAAGAATAATTACATTGAGCATCCAGGGCAATATCTCTTTATTTATAAAATTTACCAGACTATAATATATAAAAATATAGGTAATGAGCATCAGCAGTCCTTCGAAATGATTATAAAACCCAAACAGACTGATGATGGGATGGATAGAAAAGATAGTGGCTATGATGCTAATTAATAAATAGGCGAGTATGGGAATATCTAATGGGGTTCTGACAAATTTAAATTCGCGGGTAAAGATAATTTTGACTGCCCAGGTAATGGCTATTATTAAAGATAGAGTCCACATAAGAGCGATTTTTTGTAGGTCAAGGCTATTAATATTCAGACCAAAAAATAGCGGTATCCAAAATATCATTAACATAATTGCGCCAATAATAATTCTATCACAATAAACTGCAGTTATCTGTTTCATTACTAATTCATTCATCCTTTGAACTTTGGATATCCACTAATGTTTCCATCGCCTCTTTCGCTTCATTTTTAGCCTTAGAATTAGGGAAATTTTTAATAAATGACTCAAAAATAACAATAGCTGAGTTTATCTTCTCTTTTTGGGCATAATCTACACCTAACAGAAATTTATCCTTTGGAGTGGCAATCTCGCCAAGCCAGTTAGGTAAATCAAATTTTTTTACCTGCAATTCCCAGCCTCGAAGGCCAATAATTGCGATTACTTCCTTTGGCTTATCCGCCTCAAAGTCAATCTTTTTATCACCAATTTTTTTATTAATTTTCTTTAACCAATCATTCAAAAGTTCTTTTTTTATTCCTTTAGTAGTTGTAGTACTTGTCGCTTGCTCTGCTTGACTCAATGCTTGATTACTCACCATTAAACCAAAGGCAACCAAAAAAAATATAATTTTGTTACTCATAATTTTCCCTCCTTTGACAATTTTAAGTTTCTTGATTTATAGTATGCCAGAAATAGATTAAAATGTCAAGAAAAAAAGTTCGACCTGTGCAATCGACATTTATTGACAATTTGTAAGAATTTAGGTAAAATGT
>JASEHU010000158.1 GCA_030018635.1 bacterium | reverse complement strand
AAAACCTTATCATTTTAGCCATATGAAAGGTAAGTCCCAAATTTTAAACGCTCTCACTTTCGATTTATCAGGAGTAAAAAAATTTTCCTTGACAAAATGGGAAAAATGTGGTATAGGGGTATAATATAATTAATAAACAAAAAATAGAGAATCTCAGAGCAAAGGAAGTGAGAAAAGATGAAGATAGAAAGAAAGCAAAATATCTATCTATCAGCTATTTTCGGGTTTCGGGACTCGGTGTTCGGAATTCAGGGAAAGACAAAAAACGAACCACGAACCCAGAAATCCAAATCCCCAATCCCGATTGTGTTTAATATCTTATCAATGGTTAAAGGTTATGAATGTGCAAGCATGAAATATGTTAGCACATTTTTTTGTGCCCCGGAAGGGTTTTAAGAGAAGGTGGAGATAGTAATTAATTCTGCTTTTGAGGTCTGATTCCGGCACAATCTTTATTCGTAAGCGGATTTAACGGATAAAGCGGATAAAAAAATAATCCGCTCAATCCGCTTAATCCGATTACAAAAAAATGGAGGTAATGTAAAATGTTTAAAAGAAAATTTTTAGGATTAGTAATTGTGGGAATATGCGGATTAGCTGCTTGGGCTGAAGGGGAGGAGGATTTACTCAGCCTGATTTACGAAAGGCCTTATCTTGAGCAAAAGAAAGCTCGAGTTTTGAAAGAACCGGTAGAATACAATCCACTCTTTCTTGTTGAAGGTGAATTCTCTCAAACAGAAGCAAAGACCTTGGGTATGAAACTTAAGGCGACAAAGGAGGAGAAGAAAACTATATCTATGTGCTATCCAAAGGTGATTTTATTAAAGAAAGGTGAGCAGGGGATAGGAAAATCACCAAAACAGGAATTACTATTCTTAGATAAGTTTGGGAAGGAGGAAAAAAGAGTCAAGATGGAGACAGATTGGGCAGATGTATTCTGGTCTAAAAATAATAAGTATCTCTGTGTATACGCCATATCCAAATCAAGAATCTCTAAGGAAAAGGATAAGTCAACTGTCTTTGATGCAAATGGCAACGAACTATGGAGTTTTGAAGGTTATCCAGCCGCAGGATATCTGGTATCCCCCAATGGGGATTATGTGATTGAGATGCCGGATATTGATTATGGGGGTGGTTTTTGTATTGTGTTGCATTATGCAAATGGCAAATCTAAAACGATAGATTTAGGGGATGTAGTTGGAAGCCGCCCTTACGGTTATTATTGGGATATTTCTGAGAATGGAGAGTATTTTGCTGTAATCATAGATAGATATCTTATCCTGTTTAATAAGGAAGGGGAAGCCCTTTGGAAAAGGGAAGGAGCTTTTGGTAGAGAACTACTCTTTTTCTTAAAGAATCAGTTTATAGGTGCGGTGGATAGTAGAGATATTGGTGATGAGAATGTTACTGAATTCTGTCTCTATGACATCAATGGAAATTTGCTATGGAAAAATAAGGTGTTTATGTCAGTTCAAGATGTATACTATATTGAAGAGGAAGGAAGGATTTATGTTATCTCTGGCTGGGGGCATATCTTTTGTTTTGATGTGAAGAGTGGTGAATTGTTGGCAAAATATAGTGATGAGAATGCACCAAATGTTTTTTATAGGAACCCGGAAAAAAGACCATCTAATAAATCTAAGAAGTTACTCCCTAATTTCAGAGGTATCTTCATCACATTGGATTGTAGTAAGATATTTACACTTGCTTGCATGAAAGTACCCCAACTCTGTTTTTTTGAAAAAGGACTGAAAAATCTAAAAGAGAAAAAATTATCTGAAAATCCTTTCGAACTTGCAGGTGCAGGCGGTGATCCAATAGTAAAGTTTTCTGGAAGTAGTTATTTAACCATCATGACAAAGGAGGGATTAAGGATATATGAGGTTAAGTAAGGTATTTATTTTAGGCTTATGTTTAGTCCTGATAGCAGAATTAGTATATGCTTATAATTGGCCCTTTGCAAAACCTAATGACCAGGTAGAGATTGCAGGGGTGTTAGGAGAGTTGCGACTAACACCTACAAAACATTTTCATCGGGGTGTAGATTTAGTAAAGATAGCGGATACACCAGTATATTCGGTCATAGAGGGGGAGGTTGCAAAAAGACCCACTCAGAATGGGCAAGTGTTATGGATAAAATATATAGGTAGCGATTATGGATATAGCTATATTCATATCAAGGATCATACAGGAACCCTGCAAGAACCTGTTCTAGTAGGTGATAGGGTCTACCCCATTGGTCATCCAGAGTGCAAGCTAATAGGCAAGGTGAGGGAAATGAAATATACACATTTACATTTTGAGGAGGTATATTATAATGTTGATGCACAAGACAATGTTACCGATGTAAATACCTGGAATAATCCATTGTATAGGGGAGGATTAGGGGCAGCAAATAATTCTGAATGGGGATTTAAAGATAATGCGAAACCCAAGATAGACGATGTAGGTTTTTACACACAGGGTACAGAGATACCTCTTCATGATAAAATGAAATTGTATGGTAAGATAGACATAGCAGTGGCAGCACATGACGCGAGGATATTAGGAAATGGCAACCCTGGTTCTACTGGTGGATTGGGAGTAAAGAGGGTTAGTTGCAAAATTTATGACCTCAGGAATCCACATGACAAGTTTTTGAAATTCCTGCTTTTTAACAATAAATCAGAATGGGAAATAGTAAATTATATCTCTACAAATAATATTCATCTTCCATTGGAATATGAGAATAGTCTTATATTTGACAGCATACCAAAATATTCATCAAAGGCAATAGAACTGTCTAAACTTGCGTTGACCTATCGCTCAAATTCTAACATAGACAGACCTGTATACTGGGTAACAAATATGCCAGATATTGGGGACAGGGTCACATATACAAATTCCTATTGGGATACAACTATAAGGACTGATGGTCGGCATACTGATGGTCCGTATCTTGTAGAGATAGAGGTAGAAGATTTTCGCGGAAATACCACGACGACTCATAGGTTTGTGCGGGTAGACAATAAGGCGCCATATCTTGATACAGTAGGAGCTTATCAGATGGAACCGTTTGATATAAAGCAGAGAAGTGAAAAACAACATGTCAAATCTATATGTTTAGAAAAGATAGAGAAGGAGAAACTTGCCGAACCAAAAGAAATAAAAGAGATGTATGTCAGGGAACAAGATGAATTAATTGGTTATCAGGCAAAATATTTTGCTTCCTGGGAGGAGAATCAGAATGGTAGGAGGGAATTGAATATTTCACTAAAAAAACCTGTCATGAGGGGAGTAGAGTCAAAGTTTTTACTACTGTTTTCACAGCCTGTTAATATTGACTCAGCAGTTATATTTCCTATCTCCAATGTAAAGAACCGTATTTCAATTAAACTCAATTCTCAAAATGAAGAGTTAAGTTACTATATAAGTGACCCGTTTATTATTCCATCGTCAATAGATTGGGATGGAAAGGTTTTGTTAAGTGTGGATGCTTATGATGTCAATGAGAATCATCTTGATAGTGACCCGCGAACAATTGCCGTAAGGGATAATGAATGGGAATTTCATACTGGCTATGAGAAAGGGTCTGATATGAATCATTTCTTTGAGTTACCAGTAGCTCCGAGAGCACCTTCTGATTTTACAGCTAATGTAATAATACAAAATAGGCAGCCTCAGTGGATTAATCTTTACTGGAAAGATAACTCATCAAATGAAGATGGGTTTGCTCTTTTTCAAAGAAAAGATGGAGAGAAAAATTACTCACTCGCTGCGGAAACTGGTTCAAATACAAATAGTATAGAAGGAATTATACCTCCAGAACAAGGAGTGTATTTTTACACAGTGAGGGCATTCAAGAAACAAAGTGGTTATTCAGTTCCTGCATTAGAGCAAATGGCAGTTTTTGTCCCTGGAGGTGAGGACTCAGATTTAATACCACCAGGCGGTAGAATAATTTATGAACAAGAAGGTATGTATGTGAAGGGGAGTGTAACTATAAAAGCCAAGGTATGGGATAATGTGGGTGTGAAGAAGGTAGAATTTTATTGCTCATCACAAGGAGAGGAATATTTCATAGGTGAATCTTCTAATTTCTTTTATACACCTGAAGGCACATTTACTATTTATGAGTGGGACTCAAGTAGTTTTAGAAAGGCAGGAGATGGAATTTTGTGCTATATTCGCGATTATACAAACAACCGCAGTGCATCTGAAAATGTATGGTCAATTGGTATAGATAATATACCGCCAACTGGTATATCAAATTTACAAACTCTTGATACATGGACTAATATAAATTGCTTTGGTGCATCGTGGGATGCTGCACAGGATTATGAAAGTTATGTTGAAGGATACTATTATTCTTTAAATTCATCACCAAAAGAGAATGCATCATTTACTTTTAATACAGGAACCGGAGACTTAATTTTACCTGAAGATAGTGCAAGTGGCGTTTACAGTATTTATATTGCCCCAAAGGATGCAGCTGGGAATATAGGTCCTACATCAAGAGGATTGCTTTTTTATGATATTTCTCCGCCTATCATAACTAATTTTCAATCTACACCCAATATTGTATTTGCAAGTAAAACAGTAAAATTCACTGCAAGGGTTGAAGATGTCCACAGCGGGGTACAATGGGTGATAATTTCAACTTCAGTCATTGATCATGGTATGTATGATCAAGGAATGTATGATAATGGAATAGATGGAGATGAGACAGCCAATGATGGCATTTATACAACCTATGTTACAATACCAGATGATACTAATGTAGGAATATATAATTTAGTCGTTAGTGCTTATGATAATTGTCCCAATTCCAACATTGCAACATCAACTATAACCTTACAGATAGGAAATCCGGATTATACTCCACCAACTATTACCAATCCACAGGCTACACCAAATACTGTGCTAAGAGGAGGTACGGTTACCTTTACTGTCCGTGTAGCAGACGAAAGAAGTGGTGTTGGAACTGTAACAATCGGTCTTATCCCTATTGGTGGTAATGCAAATCAGCAAATGTATGATAATGGAAGTTATGGTGATAAAGTAGCAGATGATGGAATTTACACCTGCCAGGCTACAATCACAAATTCTGTCCCTGTAGGGCCAAAGAAGTTAATTATCACCGCTACTGATAATGTAGGCAACATCAGTCAGGGAACTATAACCCTCCAAGTAATAAATCCAAAGATAACATCAGTTTTACCTGCATCAGGCACTATTGGCACAAATGTTACAATAAAAGGCAAAGGGTATCTTGCAACTGAGCAAATCAGAATCGATTTCGGCACGACATTGACTATTTGCTTAACTACTACTGATGCTCAGGGGAGTTTTACGGCTACATTTAAGGTCGATTCACAAGACTATGGGTTAAAGACAATTACTGCTACTGGTATCACCTCCGGTGGGGTAACAAAATCTAACTTTACTATTCCTATTCCACCTGGTAGTATCTCAGGTACTGTAACTACCTCAACTGGTAGACCTATACCA
>JASEHU010000157.1 GCA_030018635.1 bacterium | reverse complement strand
GTCGCGTCCAGAATTCGGCCGCATAACCCAGATCTTTTGGCTTTGTGCAGGCAAGACTAATAACCCAGCTCTTTGCCTCTTCAGTGATGATCGGCCCATACGGACGATGATAAGTATCCTTTAATGCGGCCTCTATGCCCATTGAAAGGGCTTTATCAATACACTTGTAAACGGTAACCCGTGTGGTATTTAATTCTTTAGCAATTGCGGAGATTTCTAACTCCTCCGCATATTTTAACAATATGCTTGATCGTTGAACCTCCTGAAAAGATGCTGTTCTTGCTTGAGATAGCTTAATAAGATTATCCTTCTGTTCAACGGATAGATTTAGTTTTGCTTTGCTACTCTTTCTGGGCATGAATACCTCCACTATAAAATTTATTTATTATGAAGGTATTATACACTAAAATAATTTATTTGTCAATATTTTAATGAAACGCTATAATAGTAGAGTAGAGCTCTGGCGAGTTACTTTAGATATTCTTCTGGTTGCATCAATCGTTTCACACAATGCCCGCTAAAGTCTACCATAGTGAAGGAGAATTAGGGTCAAACCTAATACTGTTCGGAATGAAATTTGGTAACACTTTAGCCATCTGAAGTAGCTTAGAGCCTAATAGCCTTCAGCCTAAACACCTATTAAAGGAGCTTAAATTATTATGTCAAAATTATTTGGGACGGATGGGATACGGGGTATAGCTAATCAATATCCTATGACCCCACAATTTGCTGTACAACTTGGGATTGCGGCAGCTAATAAACTGACAGGACAAGATAAACTGAGAATAGTCGTGGGAAAGGATACCCGACTTTCATCAGATATGCTTGAAGCCGCTTTGACTGCCGGCATTACCTCTGCCGGAGGGGATGTCCTGAAGGTAGGGGTATTACCTACACCGGGCATTGCCTATTTTACAAAATCATTATCTGTCGATGCAGGCATTGTTATCTCTGCCTCCCATAATCCCTTTGATAATAACGGAATTAAGTTCTTTGGACCAAATGGGCTTAAACTTAATGACAAAATAGAAGAAGAAATTGAGGCTTCCCTCGCTGATACTTGTTTTGCTAAGGATTGCCTTGCTGAAGGTATTGGTAAGGTGATTGAAGTTAGTGATGCCAGGACCCAGTATTTCAATTTTGTTAAAAAGACTTGCTTTGCTCCCTTAAACCTTCGTGGGGAAAAAATAGTTATTGATTGTGCCAATGGGGCAACAAGTTTTATCGCCCCGTCCTTGTTTGAAGAATTAGGGGCAGAGGTTATTCTTGTCAATTGTTCACCAAATGGGATAAATATTAATCTTAATTGCGGCTCACTTCATCCGGAACAAACAGCTGAGGTAGTAAAGACACAAAAGGCGATGCTTGGGTTTTGTTTTGATGGCGATGGGGATAGGGTAATTGCCCTAGATGAAGCAGGCCATGTTGTCGACGGTGATTTTATCATGGCTATCTGTGCTAAATATTTCAAAGAAAATGCTCTGTTAAATAATAATTTAGTAGTAACTACCGTGATGAGTAATATTGGATTCTATCTCGCTTTAAAAACATTGAATATCGATGTAATTACCACCAGGGTAGGAGATAGGTATGTTGTCGAACAGATGTTAGAAAAAGGGGCGGTCTTAGGTGGTGAACAATCCGGGCATATCATCTTTTCAAACCATTCTAATACCGGCGATGGGTTAATTACGGCACTACAACTTCTGGCCATCATGCAAAAAACATCAACGATGTCGTTATCTCAATTAGCTCAAGTAATGAGAAAATACCCGCAAATACTAATAAATGTTCGAGTGCGAGATACAAAAACCAACCTTGAGACACTACCGGAACTACAATCAGCCATTAAAGCAAGTGAGGAAATATTAAAGGATGAAGGAAGAATTTTAGTCCGTTATTCCGGGACAGAACCATTGTGCAGGGTAATGGTTGAAGGACCAACCGAAGAGGTAATTAACCAGATAGCTAAAAATCTTGTCTTTTTCGTAGAAAAGGAATTAGGGGAAAAGTAGAAGTTAGAGGTTAGAAGGAAGGAGAACCTATCTAACTTCTAACTTCCAACTTCCAACTTCTTCCTTAATTTTTAATTAAAAGATGAAACCACTTATTGTTATTGCAGGTCCAACCGGCGTTGGTAAAACAGAATTGGCTCATCAAATAGCCTTGAAATTAAATGGTGAGATAATCTCTGCCGACTCACGACAGGTATATCGATATATGGATATTGGAACAGCAAAACCTGCTCGATTCCTTTGCCGGGAACTTCCCTACCATCTTTTGGATGTTGTGAATCCGGACGAAAGTTTTACCGTGGCTGACTTTAAAGAAAAGGCAGAGGAGGTAATTGCCCAAATCCACGCCCGCGGCAAAATCCCATTTTTAGTAGGCGGAACAGGATTATATGTTAAGGTACTTACTACAGGTCTTTTCCCTTCCCCCTCTCCCTCCCTTACCCTTCGTCAGGAACTTTTCCAACAAGCAACTCAATTTGGTTCAATCTATCTCTATGATAAACTCATCCAAATAGACAAAGAAAAGGCAAGTCAGCTAAATCCAAATGACACAAGAAGAATCATTCGTGCATTAGAGGTATTTGAGCAAACAGGGATACCTATCTCCCAACTCCAGAAGGAAAAAACTAAAAAGGTAGATTATGACTTACTGATGTTCTGTTTGAATAAAGACCGTCCCCAATTATACCATCAGATTAATGAACGAGTCGATAAAATGATAAAACAAGGGTTAGTCGATGAAGTAAGCAACCTACTTAAAATGGGTTATAATGAAAATCTAATCTCAATGGAGGCTGTGGGATATAAACAAATAATTGGTTATTTAAAAGGAAAGGTTAATTTAAATGATGCTATTGAAACAATAAAACAACAAACGCGTAATTTTGCCAGGCGACAATTAACCTGGTTTAAGGCAGAAAAGAGATTTATATGGCTTTCTCCTGAAGATAAAGATAGGATTTTTGAATTCATTGATAGCTGTTATAAGTAGTATAGTGGATTACTAAAACTTCTTGACAAAGGATAAAGTATTTAGTATTATATTATCTGTTAAATCCTAAAAGTGAAAATTTATGAAAATACTCCATCGTTATATTCTAAAAGAGCATATTTTACCATTTTTCTTTGCCATAACCCTTTTTACATTCATCTTCTTCTTGAGTGAGATAATTAAATCAAGTGAGTTGATTATCTCAAAGCAAGCCCCTCCAATTTTAATTCTTAATCTTTTCTTGTGCTATATTCCAGCTACCTTTAATATTACCATCCCCATAGCACTTCTTATGGCCACGCTGATTAGCTGGGGAAAACTTAAGGCAGAAACGGAGATTACGGCTATGTGGGCCAGTGGCATAAGTCTGATTTCTCTAATCGTCTGGATGATTATCGCCGGTGTATTTTTTAGTTTTATGACGCTGATTATTGGAGAGACCCTATTGCCCTGGACCAATCATACCATTGAAAGGATTCAAGCAACTATCCTGCATCAAGAACCATCCATCTGCTTAGAGGAAAGGCGATTTATCAAGATTGGGCAAAGAGAATTATTCATCGATGAACTAAATAAAGAAAAGATGTGGTTAAAAGGGATTTATATCTATGAATACGGTGGTAGTTTTGGTCTCCCCAAGGAGGCTATCTTCGCTAAAAGTGCTGAATATATAAAGGGTTACGCCGGGTTCATCCTAAGGTTAAAACAGGGAACTATCCATCAGGTTGATGAGGAAGACCCTTCTAAATATCATATATTGACCTTTGATTCTCACACGATTAGCCTGGGTGGAGAAGAAAATATCAGCGAGCAGAATAGCCCAAAAAGCATTGACACCATGACCATTTTTGAGTTAAAGAAAGAAATTAAAAAATATAAGGTTTCAAGCCTGGATATTCGTCCCTTACTCATTGAATTATATAGACATATTGCTCTGCCGTTTGGTTGTCTATGCTTTATTTTTATTGGACTTCCCTTGGGTTTGATGGTCAGGCAGAAAGAAAAATCAATTGGATTTGGGACAAGTATTTTAATCGTTTTTATCTATTATCTTTTGCTCAAATTAAATGAAAATCTGGCAGAGAAGGGAATAATTGAACCTATTTTAGCCTTATGGTTACCCAATATTATCATCGGTAGCCTGGGAATAATCCTTTTGATTAGGATCATCAGGAGAACATAGATATACGGAATCCATTAATTAAGTTGACATAAAAAATGGAGACGGTTCATTTTTATCGTTTTTTCTGTGATTTCTTTTTGGAAATTAGAAATTGGGAATTGGGGGGAAACAAATACAATTTTCTTCTCTTTTCCTAATTTCCAATTTCCAATTTCAATATGTCAAATTATTTATTAGATTGCATATATTGGGAAGGTTCGGGGTTCAACAGACTGGTGAAATGAAGCAGGGATTTGGGGTATGTTCTTTTTTGCCGATTTTATGCGGGATTTGAAAAGTCACTCAGGAATGAAAAAAGATTATACTCCTATTAATTGCGGCGTATCAAGCTATTACGATAGATTGGTTAATGGTGCTATATAGGTGAATAATGGACAACCACATAAACATACTCACCACAAACAAGCAGTGGAGGTATAATATTTGCCTCTTTCTTCCTATAACCATTTTATTCTTAACAACTATCCTCTTTTTTTATAAGGTCTTATTTCCACCTTGCCCATTAACTATAACTTCTTTATTCATCGTCTTTCCTCAAGAATCCTATCGTTCTTGTTTTCTTCACGGGGGGTTCTAATAAAGCCTTTATAGCGTCAAAGACTATTTTAAATTGGGCATCATATCTTGTTTCCATATCTTCTACTTTCTTTCTCAATTCTTCATGTGAGGCTAACATCTTTTTAATTTTGGTAAAGGCTCGCATAATCTGGATATTGACCATGATAGCCCTTTCGCTGTTAAGGACGCTTGAAAGCATTAAAATACCGTGTTCCGTAAATACATAAGGTTTATGTCGCAACCCCATTTTTTCTGAATTGGAAATCGCAAATTGCGATTTCCAATTTTTAAACTCTTCCTTTGTTAATTGAAACATAAAATCTTCAGGGAACCTTTTTATGTTTCTCTTTACCTGTTCGTTAAGTCTTCTTGTAGGCACTTCATAAAGCTCTGCCAGGTCTCTATCTAACATCACCTTTTGTTCTCTGAGCAACAATATTTTACTTTCTATTCTCTCTACTGGTATTAACTGATTCATTGTAACCTCTTGATTCGTATGCATTCAGGTATTAGTTATCAGTAGTCAAGGGAGAAGTCAGAGGACAGAGGACAGAAGTTAGAAAACCTGACCTCTGTTTTCTGTCCTCTGTTGACTGATAGATGACGGCTGAACGCTTACCTTGATTCCTAATTTTTATCTTTTTGTATAATACACTATCACATTGAATTTGTCAATTACTTTTTGAGGCATGGGTGCGTGTAAAATTTGTGGGTAAAAATAATTAAATAAGTAACCGCTCAATAATTG